>JANOZG010000267.1:0-2883 GCA_031429275.1 Planctomycetota bacterium | reverse complement strand
GACGCCCTGCCGCTCGCCGGGGGTTATTGAGGAAGGTGTGATTCATGAATTTCGTGCAGATCGGGTTTCTCTCGGCCCTTGGGGCTTTGATGATTCCGGTCATTGTTCATTTGCTCTTCAAACGTCGCAGTCGCACGGTGCAACTGGGGACGCTACGGTTCTTGCGCGCGGTGATTGAGCAGAACTCACGACGAAAAAAACTCAAACGCTGGATGTTGCTGCTGCTGCGATTGGGAGCGGTTGCGGCGCTGGTGATGCTGTTTGCACGGCCGTATTTTGCTGAACAGAAGAAGGCGGGTGAAGGACGTCACTTGGTGCTCCTGCTGGACAAGTCGGCCACGATGCAGTTGCAGAATGAAGGACAGCGACTGGTCGATCTCGCGATGGATCAGGCTCAGGACGTTTTGAAGGCCGCGGATGAGAATACCGGCGTCGATGTGGCCTGGTTTGACCACGCTGTCGCCCCTGTGTCGGACGCAAAGCAGGGTGCCAGCAGTGTGATTCTGAAGGCACCAGAGCAATGTTTCGGATCGACGAACTACGGCGCTGCACTTATGTGGGCGCGTGATCGGATGCTGGCGTCGGATGCCACAAAGAAGGAGCTCTACATTTTCACCGACCTGCAGCAGTCAGGGCTTGGGTGGAATACCGTTGAGCCATTGCCGGAAACTGTGGCGGTGCATGTTCGCGATGTCGGGCGGTCCGTGGTGAACAATGTGTCGATCGCTTCGACATCCGCGGCCAGCACGTTGATTCGTCCGGGCGATCCATTCCGGCTCACTGCAACGATCTCAAATGAAAGCGCGTTTCCGATTGAAGAACAGGTCGTCAGTCTGATCATGAAACAGGACGAGCAGGTTATCACAGTTCCAAAGCGAATGAAGCTCGGAGCGGGCGAACTGGTGACCGCGGAATTTGTAGTCGATGGCCTGAAGTCGGGACTGTGGACCGGCACGATGCAGTTGGATGCGGTGTCCGATGATCTGACGTTTGACAACCTTCGACATGTGGCGGTGATGGTGGATGAACAGATTCCGGTGCTGATCGTAGATGGAAAGCCGAGCAACACTCCGATTCTGGCGGGCAGCTATTTTCTGGATGCCGCTTTGCGACTTGCGCCAACCGGCAAGAAGTTTGAAGGGTCACCCTATCAGACCACGGTGGTCAATCTTGACGATGGATCTTCATTACCGGATCTGAAACCGTTTCAGGTGATTGCTCTGACGAACGTGGCGGACGTGTCCAAATCGGATGCTGCGAAGCTTCAGGCCTTCGTGGCGGCCGGTGGCGGGCTCTTGGTGTTTTGTGGCGACAATGTGACTGAGTCGAGTGGCAAGAACCTTGAAGCTGCTGGCCTGACGGTCGGGAAAATCACGGGCGTCGATATGGCGATTGATCTGCCGTGGCGGTTTACCTCGTGGGATGAAAATCATCCGGTGCTCATGCCGTTCATTGATCCTCAACATGGTGACCTTCGACGGCTGGCGTTTCGAGGCATCACTCGTGTGACACTGGCGGAACAGTCAAAGGCAATTGCCTCGTTTCGAGATCATGTTCCGGCAGTTGTGGAACGTACGGTTGAGCAAGGCCGAGTGCTCTGGTTCCTCAGCGGTTGTGATCGACAATGGGGCGATTGGACTCGCAGTCGGTTGTTCCTGCCTTTTGTCCATCGACTGGCCGGTCGACTTTCGGGACTGACGGACGGTGGCCCTGTGCGAGAAGTTCTGATCGACAGCGATCATGCGACGACGCCGGAGACGATTCCCGGAGTTATCGAACGCGGTCGGTTCTGGGAAATCGTGAATTGCAGCCCTCGTGAATCTGAAGGTGGGCAGTGCACTGTTGATGACTTTGCCGACCGCTTCGGATTGACTCTGGCAAATGCGATATCAGAAACCGCAACGGCTCAACCCGTCATCGCCGATGCCGGAATTGATCTTCGTCAGGATGAACTCTGGCCGTGGTGTTTGGTGATGTTGTTTGGAATCCTGTTGGGTGAATCGTTCCTGGCGAATCGAACGCTCGCATGAGCGAATGACCAATGAGTCTTTTTTTACTGAAGAATGACTACTGAAGACTGAAAGCGACTAATATGAGCACCGCCCAATCTCCTTCTCGGTTTCTCCGACGATTCGATGACGTTTGGGCTCGGCTGCGCCGAGTGAGTGGCATGAAAGCGGTCAGCAATGGCATGCTGATGACACTGCTCGGCTTCACAGCCCTGGTCGTCAGTGATTTTTGGCTTGAGCTGCCGCTGAATCTGCGTCGAATGTTATTAGGCGCGGTGGTGCTGGGCGGTTTGTTCGTGGCGTTTGGCTGGGTGCTCAGAATCATCCGCTGGTGGAACGCGGGGAACACTGCGGCCGAGATCGAACGCACGTTTCCGGAACTCGGGCAGTCCGTGCGGACATCGATCGAATTCGGCCGCATGACCGAATCCGAGCTGCTCAGCGCAGGGATCGCGCCTTCCATGGTGGAGAACCTGCAGACTCAAACGGATCGCCGAACACTGGCGATCGACCTGCCCGCGATTGTGCGAACCGGTACCCTGATTCTGACCGTCGGGCTGGCCTGTTTTCTGACGGGAAGTCTGCTGACCGGAAGTGCCGTAAACACCGAATGGCGAACAGCGGTACAAAGATCTCTGCTGGGCAACGTGCCTTATACGTCGGCCGCAGCGACCTCAGGCGACATGATTGTCGTTCAGGGGCAGAGCATGTCGCTGGTGCTGGAACTGAGAGGGCGAGTTGAACGCGATGCCAGGTTGTTGACAAGACCACTGAATGGCGAGCGGCAGGGCGTAAGCCCTCCGAGTCCCGCGCTGGCGAATTCGAACGCACACGGGGGGCTGACGCCCAACCGCTCGCCGGAGGACGGTGAATG
>JANOZG010000266.1:0-4930 GCA_031429275.1 Planctomycetota bacterium | reverse complement strand
GACAAGGGTGGCGCCCAGACTCTTCTCCTTCGCCTGTCGAAGTTTTGTGTTGTCGGGAAAGAGCATAATGTCTGCCGGACGCGACGCTGGAAACACGAGCGGCTTGAGCAACGTGTAGACGTCAGCGGCGGGATAATCTTTGCCACCCCATTTTGCAATGACAGATTGCAGTGACGCGACAACTTCGGCATCGAATTGACCGGCTGAGTCTGTCGGAACGCCTCGCGACGGACGTACCACGCGACTGTTGGTCATCGGTGTCGCAGATGGATCAGGCACCGGTGATCCACCAAGCATTGCTTCTTTTACGGCATCGCGTGACAATTTCGCCATGCCATTTTTCGCCGCAGTGTCCGCGACAGTCACGGCGAGACGAAATTGCGAAATCGTAAGTGGTGCGACGGTGTCGGCGGGTGGTTGCAGCGACGTAGGACGGGTCTCCAGACCCGTCCGGAATGACGTCAGGACGGGTCGGGAGACCCGTCCTACAAATCGCCCAACCGCTTTCCCGGCGTCCGTCTTTTTCCTCGTCGGCCGTTCTGTTGAAATCCGCAACAGGTCGGACAACTTCTCTTCGGCTGCCGCCTTATCACCGGTCTCCAGCAACAAAGAACTCCATTCGAGCAAAATCGTGGCTGACTGCTGCAACCCGGTCTGCCGTTTTGCACCCTCCAACGCGCGATCGGCGAGGATTGTGACAGAAGGGCGTAATGCTTCATCCTTCAATGCTTCACGAGCCACGAGCCACAGCGGTACAGAAAGCGCCGCCGCCTTACGTTGACGTGAGCTCGGACGGCGACCTATTGCGACTTCGTCCCATGGCTGATCCGACACGATCATCGCCAAAGTCTTCACCGACTCCGCAAACCGTTCATCTTTCATCTGGCCGCGAAACGCTGCGAGTGCAATTGCGATTGACAGATCCTGCGGGTTCTCTTTTTGAAGCATTTCCAGGCGAGCATCAATCGCCGGACGGACCTTGTCATCCTTCGCCAATGTCACCAACAAACGCACAAGGGCACTGTCGATACGATCCTGATCCTTCCCGACTGCCGGGATGCTCGATGGCACCCGCACCATCAAATCCAATGCAGGCTTGCTGGCCTCTGACGACTCCTCTCCCGGCGGTGTCACTGTCAACAACTGCTCAATCGCCGCTGTCGCCTGGGAACTATCCAGCGAAGCCATGGCCTTTGTCAATCCGGCCTTTGTCTGCGTCAAATATCGATCTTCCTCGCCATTCCATGTCCCAGCGAGTTTCAAGTCTGCTTCATTGCTCAGCAGATCCTGATAAATCTTTACCGCATCAACCGGGAACTTCATCTCCAGAAAATAATTCGCTGCAGTCAGCGAGTTGCTTGCTCGTTGATACGCAGCATAATCCGGCTGCGAGGAATTCTGGCGAACGTTCTGCATTGACTTTATCAGCAATGCTTTTGCATCATCGCGGCGACCGTTCGCGATGTAAGACTTAATCAGCCGCGGTCCAGGTGTATATTCAAATTCCTGTCGATTTGGATCAGCTTCCATCGCCTTTTCGAACAAGGTCATCGCCAGCGCTCGCGTTTCTTCGAATTTGTCAAGTTCCTGACCGATCAGCCAACCGGCATCGTAGGGCATAGACTTGCGCACTTCCTCGCGAGCCAGCAATTGCTCCAGCCGTGCGCGAGCTTCCTGCTTCTTTCCCTGCTCAATTTCGATCAGCGCCAACATCGCTGGCCCGGCATGCCAGCCGGGATTGTTTGCGGCCGTTTCTTCAATCGACGATCGCAGATCATCCAGACGGGGCGAGTTTTTCAATCCACGCAACAGATAATGAAAATGCGAATTCACCTCACCGCCGCTTGAATACGAATTCAACTTGAACCCCGACCACGGATTGGATTTCAGATCAGCCTCTGTCGGCAGCACCATCTTCTTGCCGAGCGCAAAGAACTTTTCCGACTGCCACAGTTTTGGGTTTCGCACATTGGAAATCAGATTTGTACGATACGACGGATAGGCCTCGATAATCTTGTCAAGCAATTCCAGAGCAACGACTTCATTGGATTCATCGCTCAACAGGTTACTCACGAAATCAACCACGTAATACGGCTGGCTGATATTCTTCAGGTTCATTGTTTTCAACACGGCAACGATGTCTGCGTTTCGCTTGGCTGACTGAAACAGACTCCGAATCTGATAAAAGTCTTCAAAGACCCAATCCGGTTTCAGCTTCATCAACGCCAGATACTGATCGCAGGCTTCAGAAGTCTTGCCAGTCTGCTGCCAGTGCTTTGCCAACTGCAATCGCAGAGCAAACGCATTTGGTTGCGCGGCGATCGCCCGTTCCAGCATCGGGCCGACCTTTTCTTTGTCCCCACTGATGCCGTAGAACTCAATGAGCTGTTCGTACAACTTTGAAGACCCCGGTGATCGTTCGAGTTGTGATTCCAGTTGCGCGATCAGTGTTTTCAACTCGCCAGTTTGTTGCAATACGCCCAGAGCCTGAGTGCGTGTACCATCGTCGGCCGTGCGATATCGTGTCGGGTTGCGAGTTGCGTTGGCCATCGTTGTCATCGGGCTGACTGTTTTTCGCAGAAGGATATGCGCCATCTGTTTCGCACGATCAGTATTGCCCTGGCTTTGATATAGCATCATCAGCGAAGCCAGCGACGAAGGTTGGTTGCTGGATTGTCGTTCGGTGCGAGCGATCACAGCATCAGCCATTGCAGTCATGCCGAGACGTCGCATGCCATCCACTAACGAAAGTTGTGTTGCTGAATCCAGTCTCAGCCCGAACAGTCGTTCTGCCGCCGTGCGCGCACGCTCGTGATCGCCAAGCCGTTCCGCGAGTGTCAGGGCCATGAGTTCACGACGTTGCAGCAATTTCTGATCACGAGCGATGATGGAATCCACGATTTCCAACGCGTCTTCGATATCACCCTGTTGAATTCGCAGTTCAGCAATCTCGAAACGGGCGTTGGGGTCGTCCTTCTGAGATTCACCGAGCTTCACGAGGATGTCGAAAGCTTCGTCTTTGTCGTCGGACCACCAAAGTTCCGTTGCCAGATTCGCATTGGCAAAGTCCACGTCTTCCGGCCCAGCGGCGCTGGCGCGTTCTTTCAGTTTTGTCGCCAGATCGCCGACCACATCGTTTCGTTTCAGAACTTCATGAACTTGACGATGCAGGCGAGCAACATTCATGTTGATGAATGAAGAAGGAATCTCAACCTGAGCGTAATTACTCGCTTTTCCGTAGTACCAGTTCATCTGGGTCTGCGATTGACGACTTATCGCCGCTGAAGCTGGACGTCGCGACTTCAGGGCTGCAGCGGCTTGTAATGCTTTTTGTTGCCTGTATTCGATCGCCGCAATGTCCAGAGTCTGATCGAAGATTGACAGAATCTGGGCATTCTCTTCCTCAGGCCCAAGACCTCCGATCCATTTCATCAGTGACGTCATATTCTGCTGCACCGGTGAAGGCGTGCGACTGGCTGTCTGCGAGTTTGCGGGCGTTGCAGGTCTTGGCTTCGCCAGTTCTTCCTTCGCCGCGGCCACCCAGCGTTGAAAGTATTCCGGAATCTGTTCGTGCTTTTCCTGTTGCAGCAAAACGCTGATAACGCCCGAAAGTTCTTCTGCTGTTTTGGCAGATGTGTACAGCTCATTCAGCTTCGCGTCCGCTTCTGCATCGCGTTTGGCGAGCTTGAGTTCCTCGACGATCTGCATTGTGAACCGCTTGCCTCCGGCCATGCCGCCACCGATGCGGACATAACGACCGCCGACGAGCATATATGCGTTGCCTTCGCTGTCGTAGGCTATTTGCGATCCAATGGCGGCAGCTTCGTTATTGTTCTCACTCGCTTGTTTCGTCAGATCGTCGATGCATTTCATCATGAGTGCCATGTCTTCTTCAGACAGGGGCGTCTTGGCTGCGACGTTTTCAGAATCTTCGTAGCGGTTTGGCGTCGATGTAACATGACGCTGGCTGACAGATGTCAGAAAGAACTGCTGCTCTTCCTTGCCGCCGGTTTTGGCAAGATCGCGAGCGATATCAGAGATCACACTGTGTTCGCCTTTGAGCTGTGAGACATAAAGCCAGTCGTAGACCGCATTAAGATTGGAGCGATCTGCCTGCGCTTTTGCGGCGACTTGTGCGGCGACGGTATTCGTTTCCTCTACGGAGCCGGCCACAGCCGCGGCATCCGCAGCGGCTGTCTGTTTTGCTTCTTCTTCAAACTTCAGCTTCCACGCAAAAGCCGCCATGCGAGCCACACCGTATTGTCGTGGCGTCCATATCTGCGGCCGCGTATTGCCACCATAGTAGTCTTCGGAAATCAAGCCTGTTGCCGACTGTATCTGACTTGCATTGTAGAGCAACTGCAATGGCGACTGTTTCGTCGGTGCCTGAGTTTTGTTCCCTTTTAGATTCTCCGACTTCGCTTTGGCTTGCGCCCGTTTGAATTCATCGGTCGCGACAAGGCCGAGTGTATCGTGTGGCAAAGTCAGCGTCAGGATTCGATCGAAACGCGTTTTCGATTCGTCGTACTTCCCTAGCCTGGCCCATGCCACGCCCTCGCGGTAAAGCAATTCCCAGTCCTCACGCTGTTGGCTAAGCAGTGGTTCCGTGATGCTGATCACCGCTGGGTACGCATCCTGATTTAACAGCGAATCGATGCTGCGAAGCAAACGCACGGGATCTTCCTCCCGAGCAGTGAGTCGAACCAGAATCTCCATGGCTTCATCGCGATCACCGCGAGACTGCAGCATCGCAACGAGCGGGAATTCTGTTTCATGCCCCGGAGCGACGGTGATCAACTGTCGCTGGTAGCCGACTGCGGCATCAATGTCGCCGCTGGTTTCGCACAGCTTCGCAAGCTGCTGCAACAGATTCGTGTCGCGGCTGTCTTCGCCGAGCAATTGTTCCAGCTCTTGCCGCGCGGTCCCAAAA
>JANOZG010000265.1:0-11342 GCA_031429275.1 Planctomycetota bacterium | reverse complement strand
AAGCGAAACAATGACAACGCGCACGCCTGCGGCTGACAGTTAAACGAAGAAACTTCCGCACCAGTGCTGAATGTCGTGCAACACGATTAACGATTCAGGATTTCGACGCTAATTGGTTGAATAAGGTCAGCTGAGGTGTTTAAATGGCCGGTTCCTGCCAACTTCCCACCCTCGCACTGCCTGACACTTTCTCCGAGAGGAGACCTTGGTTATCAACTCTACTTCCCCAGGAATGATCGGCAATTGGCCACTTGCGCGATGCGGTTTCGCCTTTTTGCTCTTCACGCTGCAAGCGAATTTGCATGCTGCGCAGTTGACTGTGTTACCTGGCAAGCTTGAATTGACAGGCCGCGATCCTTTGCACGGGGTCGTCGTTTCAATGACCGATGACGACGGCAATGTGTCAGATGTCACGCGTCGCGTTTCGTACGAATCGGATCGCACAGATGTGGCTTCGGTTGATGCTGGAGGGATGGTCACCGGTCTGTCGGATGGCGAGGCCACGCTGACAGTCAAGCTTGATGGGCTTTCTCTTGCCGTACCGGTTGCCGTTACTGCATTCGCTGAAAAGCCAGCCCCGTCTTTCAAGCATGATGTCCTTCCGATTTTGACGCGAAGCGGTTGTAACATGGGTGGATGCCATGGCAAACTGGCGGGACAAAATGGATTTCGCCTTTCGTTGCGTGGTTATGCTCCGGAATGGGATCACGAATGGATCACTCAGGAAGTCAGCGGTCGAAGAATCGATCTGGGCTTTCCCGAGAACAGTCTGCTTCTCGCGAAGCCATCGGGCGTTATTCCACATGATGGCGGAGTTCGGTTTCGTCCTGATTCGCGAATGTGGACAACCCTGCGTGACTGGATTGCAGCGCGAGCTCCCGCAATATCGGCAGATGAATCGAATGTCGACCGCCTGGAAGTTTTGCCGGGTGACTGTGTCATGACACCTGGTGAGACGCAGCAACTGCTGGTACGCGCTCACTACGCAAACGGGCGCGTGCGAGACGTAACATGGCTGGCACAGTTTTTCTCAAACGATGAAACAACAGTATCGGTGAAGACGACTGGCCTTGTTAAGTCTTTGCGAAGCGGAGAGGCTGGCGTGCGAGTCCACTTTCAGGGGTTAGTCACGGTCATCGGCTTTACGATGCCCTTTCCTCATGCGACCAGGCCAGAGGACTATACGGCTCAGCAGAATGTTCTGGATGCTCCTCTTTTCCAAAAGTTGCAGCAGCTTCAAATTCCGCCGGCAGGTCCGTGCAGCGATGAATCCTTTCTGCGGCGTGCATTTCTGGATGCAGCGGGCATCTTACCAACGCCTGCAGAAGTAATGGCATTTCAGTCGGATGGATCTGTTGACAAACGCTTTCGCGCGATTGATGCATTGCTGCAAAGACCTGAGTTTACCGACTACTGGACACTGCAACTTGCCGACTTGCTTCAGAATCGCAAAGAACGAGATCACGATGTCAGAGGGCAGAAGGGAATCAAGGCGTTTCATGGATGGTTGCGTGAACAAGTGGCGGTCGACCGCCCATGGAGCGATATCGCTCGTGATGTATTGCTGGCCAAAGGAAACGTTGTCGCTCAGCCGCAAGCGGGCTACTTTGTGACCGTTGTTGGTGAATTCAGTAAAGTCGAGGACAGCGAACTTACTGACAGTGTCGCGCAAGCTTTCCTTGGAACTCGTATTGGCTGTGCGCGTTGCCACAATCATCCTCTGGAACGCTACACGCAGGACGACTTCTATCATTTTGCGGCATGCTTCTCGAAAGTCAATCTGGATCGCAAGAACCCTCAAACAGGCGTGACGGCAATTACAACGGTGGGACGCGAGGAACGTGAACAGCAGAACCGGATTGCAGAAGCGGCGACGCGGCTTGCGGAAGCGTATCGAGCCGAATTTCCGGACGACGAGAAAACGAAACGTATCGCCGACCAGCATCGTGAACTCGAAAGCCAGACGAAACGGCTTGAGGAGATTCGTTTGAAGGCACCTGGAGTAAGACAGCCTCGTACCGGAATGTTCCTGAAGCCGCAGACACTGGATCGCGTCGAATTGCAGTTTGAACCGGGAACTGACCCTCGTTTACCTTTCGTGAACTGGGCGATCAACCATGAGAACTTCTCCGGGGCGATGGTGAATCGGCTATGGAAACATTTCTTTGCTGTTGGGCTGGTTGAACCTGTCGATGACCTGCGAGCCAGTAATCCGCCATCGAACGCCGCTTTATGGAAAGTGCTCAATGAAGAATTTCGTAGGCACAACTATGACTTACGTCATCTGATTCGGCTGATCCTCAATTCGCGCGCATGGCAGCTCGACGCAACCACTTCACCGGAAAATGAAACCGACACGAAATACTATTCGCACTACTATGTCAAACGGCTTCCGGCAGAAGTGCTGCTGGATGCCATGGCGGCGGCGACGGATGTGCCCAATCGATTCGCCGGGTATCCTGTTGGGTTGCGAGCCACGCAAATCGCTGATCCGGGTACTGATTCGTACTTTCTGACTTTGTTTGGACGCAGTGATCGAATCACAGCATGTGCCTGCGAGCGTAAAGGAGAAGTCACCCTGCCTCAACTATTACACCTGGGAAATAGTGAAGACATTGTGGCCAATATACGAACGGCGAGCGGACGGTTGGCAACGTTGTTGCAAAATCCTGATTCAACCTTTGTAACGAATGAAGTTTTTCTTGCGACGGTCAGTCGCCTGCCGAGCGACGCTGAGCGTTCGGCAATTGATGCTGCTTTGACATCCGATAGCCGTGACATCGTTTTCGCTGATCTGTTCTGGGCTTTGTTGAACTCAAAGGAGTTCGCGTTCAATCACTGACGTTTGTGAGTGCAAACGCTACAGGAGTTTAAGCCGATGCTAGATCATTCATTTTGCAATTCATACAGCCGGCTCTGCAATGGAGTTTCCCGACGGAACTTCGTGAAAGTCGGGTCGCTCGCACCGCTGGGGCTTTCGCTACCTCAACTGCTGGCAGCCGACGCCGGCGCAAGAACCGCGCGTGCCAAATCAGTGATCCTAATTTATCTGGGAGGCGGTCTTTCGCATCACGACTCATTCGACATGAAGCCAGAGGCGGTCGAACAAATTCGCGGAAAGTACAAGAGTATTGCGACGACATTAACTGGTCTGCAGATTTGCGAGTTGCTGCCGAAGACCGCTGAGGTGATGAACAAATTGACGCTCGTGCGCAGCGGGACGCATGAGAATGATCATCACGAGACGGCAACCAACTGGGTGTTGTCGGGCCGTTTTGGTACACCCTTTGGCGACCATCCGGCGATCGGTGCCATTGTCGCGCATGAGACGGGATTTTCTGGTCCAGTCCCGCCCTATGTCGCAGTGCCCAGGAATCCCTCTTTCACCTGGGAGTTAGGGAAGAGTGTTTGGCTGGGCGGGCGGTGCGAGTCCTTCAAGGCTGGCAATCCCAACGATGCCAATTATCGAGTTCGCGACTTGTCAGCTCCAAATGGAGTTACATCGCAAACGCTTGATCGTCGCAAATCGCTGCTGGCAACCGTAGACAAGCTTGCGGACCGAGTGAAGGGCAGTGATCAGATCGCGACCTACGACGAGTTCAGTCGCAAAGCCGCCGAGATGATACTGTCGCCTCAAGCTCAAGCTGCCTTCGCGATTGAAAGCGAAGAAACAAAGACGCGCGATGCCTATGGCCGCAGCGAGTTCGGACAAAGCGTTCTGTTAGCACGACGGTTGGTTGAAAATGGCGTACGTTTTGTGACGGTGAATTATGGCGGGTGGGATCATCACGGTGAGATCTTTAAGGGGCTTGACAGTAAATTGCCTGAATTCGATCAGGGATACAGTTCCCTGATTCTTGATTTGGATCAGCGCGGTCTGCTGGATGATACCCTGGTGCTGGCGATGGGAGAGTTTGGACGAACCCCCAAAGTCAACGATAAAGCTGGACGTGATCATTGGGGCCGGGCTGGTTCCATGCTCTGGGCTGGTGCCGGCGTGGCACGCGGCCGGGTCATTGGAGCAACCGACAAGAACGGAGCCTTCGTGACTGACAGGCCTGTTCGTCCCGCAGATGTGGCGTGGACGGTGTACGAATCGCTTGGCATTGATCCAGCGAAGGAACTCAGGACGCCGGAAGGTCGCCCGGTCTCGATCCTGGCTGAAGGTGCAACCGTGACGGAACTTTTTTCATGAAACGTCCATTGTTAATTCAGGTCCTGGCCTTTGTGGCTCAATGCCTGGCCGATTTGGTATTCAATCACGCATCAAACGGTTGTTGCTCTCTCGTCCAGGCGCAGGAAGCAAGAAACGATGTGGCACGAATCACTGCGTTGGAGCCGGCATCGATCGTCAGCGGAATCAAGACAACCGTGAAGGTCCGTGGATTTAAGCTTAAGGAATCTACTGAGATTAAATTCCCAATAGCCACCGATGTGAAAGGTGAGATTACTGAGAAGAAAGACTCAGGCCAGCCGAAAGGACTGGAAAACAGAATCGTCGGTGACACTCAGTTACTCGCGGAAATCACGCTTCCGGCCAGTCAGCCTGCGGGCCTGCTGGAATTTGTGATCTCTACGCCCGCAGGAGATGCCACGGGCAAGATCAGAGTGCTGGCGATCGATACATCGATGGACGAGGCGGAACCGAACAATGGATTTCGAGAAGCACAAACACTGCCACCGAACCAGTTTGCACGCGGCTCGATTCAAAGTGATAAAGATGTCGATGTCTTTGCGTTTTCAGCGAAGGCCGGACAGCCGCTTAAAGTGACAGTCACCAGCGGTGGGCCTTTGATCATGGATGCGGCACTGAATTGTTACGACGCTCGCGGTCAGTTCCTTGCAGCAGCCGACGACGCAGAGTCACGTGACCCGGTCTTGATGCTGAAGTCACCTGTTGATGGAACGGTCTACCTTTGCATCAGCAGTGCACACGACATCGGCGGTGAATGGAACAGTTATTTGCTGACTGTGGAGGAAGTGAAGTGAGCCGATCGTCTCGTTTCATCCTGCGGCTGTTTTTTGTCATCTCTCGCTCCGAAATAGAATTGCAACAAGTTGCTTTCTCGCAGCGAAAGGCGACGACTGCTGTTTTGATTCTTTGCCTCTCGTTCGCATTCTGCAATTCCAGCCACGCTCATGAGGATACGGTTTCATTCCATCGCGACGTGTCGCCAATTTTTCGCACCAGCTGCATCGCCTGTCACAGGCCCGGCAAATCTAAGGGAGGACTCGATTTGACGACTCATGCCGGCTTGATCAAAGGAGGGTCAGACGGTCCGGTGATTAAGGCGGGTGATGTCTCAGGGAGCCGACTGATCGCGACAATTTCCGGCGACGAGCCAGAAATGCCCAAAGAAAGCGAACCGCTGCTACCCGGTGAAATTGATCTGATTCTTCGCTGGATTAATCAGGGGGCAATTGAAGATGCCCCGGGGAAGATCGGTACGCAACGACCAGCTGAACCAACGACCTATCGGTCTCTGCCAGCAGTGCGTGCATTGTCGTTTTCTCCTGATGGGACACTGCTGGCAGTTGCTGGACGGCACGAAATCCTTTTGTATCACGCCGATGGTTCCGAAATTGTTTCACGATTGGCCGGTGATTCACCTCGGCTGGAGTCGGTCACATTTTCAAAAGATGGAACATTGATCGTTGCCAGCGGCGGAGCTATTTCTGAATTCGGTGAGATTCAAATCTGGGACACGCATAAACGAGAACTCGTTCGTGCTGTCAAAGGGTCGCACGATACATTTTTTGGAGCTTCGATTTCTCCGGACAATCAACAGGTCGCAGTCGGTTGCGCGGATAAGTTGGTACGCGTTTTCAAAATTGCAGATGGCGTCGAAGTCATGCGATGTGACAATCATCTTGACTGGGTGTTCGGTTCAGCCTTCACGAACGATGGCCTGCGACTTGCGACCGTGAGTCGCGACAAAGCAGCGAAATTGATTGACATTGCCAGTGGGCATCTCATTGATGACATCAATCTGTCGCGCGATCCTCTGATTTGTCTGACACGGCACCCCATCGAGAATCTCATTGCAACAGGTGGTGCCGAGGGAAAGATTCGCCTGTTCAGGATGGAACCGCGGGGCGGACGATTGTCCGAGGGAGACAACAAAGAAGAGAGTTTCGTTCGCGAGTTCGAGCACATGGCATCCCCAATTCAGGCCATTGCTTTTAGTCCCGATGGAACCAACGTCGCTTGCAGCGGACTGAGCGGTGAAGTCAGAATCTTCAAAACCGAAAACGGACAACGAGTTGCACAGATCAAAAGTGGCTTCGGTGCTATCTTCGCACTGGCATTTACTGCTGACGGAAAGCAAATCGCCGCTGGAGGCTACGACGGCCGTATCCGTTTTTATGACACGACTAACGGTGGACTGCTGAAGGAGTTCAACAGCGTCCCCCTAAAATAACAACCGGTACCTTATTTGTACAGCTTCCTCGTCAAGGTGCCCGGTACCTGTTTTCCCGTGGGTGATACTGCGGTGTGGTTTGCGTGTTCGGCTTCTGGGAATATAGAATAACGCGCACCACGATTTCACAGACTAAAGTTAATTGACGGTTCCCCAGTTGAAGCATCAACAATCACAACGACCCCTTCCGGGACACCTACGAGGTCCAGGCTGCAGTTATTGAACCGTAGGTAGACTCTCCACTTTGGATCAGGACGGACACCATCAAGCGTCACATAATCGAGATGGAACGACTCAAGATTTTGGCTTTTTCCGTATTCAATCGCGTTTTCAACCGCCTGTTCTTTAGACAGCAAAGTTTTCATTCTTCGAGCCCTTGTTGTAAGAACCGAACGTCAGATTTCAAATCGTTAATGTAACGTCGTGCGTCCTTCTGTTCTAGAGGTTTGAGCCTGCGCCAACGGTCTGGTTGGAGAAACTCATCGTAGACAAATTGCTCTGCAGCGAGTTTTGAAGTCGCCTCCGCCAACCGTCTCTGTGCAGGATTGACAATACTTCGTGCCGCACTGCCGCGTTCAACAAACGCACTCTTATCTGCTAGCCATTCAGTGTAATGTAGCAACTCATGAGCGATTTCGTATCAGGCAGGCGACACAGCAACACAGGTACCATGCACCAAAAGAAGGCGATGCACGCCGACTCTGGATCACGTGCCGCGCGGTGATCCAATCCTGACACTCACGTTCAAGATACTAGGCGTCCCAGCCCAGAGCCACGACCTTGGTCGAGTTGTACGCATCCATTTCAAGCAAGCCAGACAAAGACACAGGTACAATACATAGATGCTACATATTGACTCGTGGCAATGCCGTCTCTCCTGAGATTTCTGAAACCGAACTTCTGCGAACAATCTAAACGTCCCCGCCTTTCCGTCACGGTGCCCGGTACCGGTGTTGTTTCCACCACTCCAGCGGCGACGTCATTGATCTGGCTGTCGCCGACACTCTCGGCGAGCGGCTGGGCGTCAGCCCTCCGTGTGACGTAAATGAATTGTAGGCGCTGCAAAGCGGATAGCTGAAAGCAGAAATCGGAGCCCGTGAATCTGAGATTTCAGATTTCAAATCTGCCGCCCTGCGGTTTTCCGAAAGCCGAAAACCTCAAACCGAAAACGTCCGGCGAAGGCGAGACGATTGGCACGACGTCGAATCATCCGTTCTGGTCGGTGGATCGTCAGGAGTTTGTGCAGGCGAGGTCTCTGGAGATTGGTGAGCGACTGCAGACGCTGAGCGGAGACGTCAAAGTCGTCCAGCAAAAACTCCCCCGCCCCGGCCCTCAGCCCGTTTTCAACCTCGAAGTCCACGATGAACACGTCTACTTCGTTGGCGAAGACGGCGTGTTGGTGCATAATTCCTGCGAGATCGATGGTTACCAAGTTGGGAAATACTCCGAAGTCGGTAGCCACCATATAATTCAGGATTTCCTCGCCCGGTACCTGATTTCCTCGCAGTCTTTCCGGTGTGAGAAGTCTCTGCCGGTATTTTGATCAATCCCGCATAGAAACGTGCGTCGCACGCTCCTCTACGTAAATTTCAACGGACACCATTCTATTCTGCCATCTTCAACATAGATTCGGACGACGACGAACCAATCGTCAGTACCCCATTCGCGAGCCGCTTCAAGAGCAAGGGATCCTCGTGGCTCGAACTTCTGGCTATATTTGACCGTCACGGCAACCCGCCAATGCGGCTCAACCCAATCGCCATCAACTGTATAGTAACCTTTAATCAACGTGCAGTCCTCGATTGCATACGGAGCCAATTCGCGCTGATCCAGTTCCGCAACGACCAACGAACGTGCCGATTTTTCGTCGATGTTTTGTGGTAGCGTATTGCCTGTTTCTGTCATTTCTTCGATCCTTTCAAGTACTCTTTGAACTTGACATCCTGGAAATACGTTGCCGAATTCTTGCGTTCCGAAGGCAACATTGAATTTGGGCCGTTGCCTCTCCAATGATAACTCTCCCTTAACAGCTGTAGAACCAGTCTTTCTTTCTCCACTCTACTTGCTTTCACAGCGGCCGCAGGTACCACGCACCAAAATGAAGGGGTTTGATCTACCTTCATCCTACTTTGGCCCCGGCCTACTCCATCTTCACGCATCAAGCGCCAAAGCAACAATGAAATCGTCAAGGCACGATGCTATCTCCACCCAGCAAGACTCCTCGTCTTCTCTAGGCAAGAAAGCACAAACCGGTGGATTACTGATCGACTTCCTCAAATCGAGTGCCAACAGTCTCTCTGGTCCAAGGTCACCAATAATGATTGTTTGTGAGGGATCAAGCCTTCCGGGGCTTATCACGTTGTCATCAACGCCAACGAAGTGCATCCCTGCTTCCGACTCCAACAGTGACATCCCGTCGACTTTGTCGAGTGGATACAGGCTTGGTTGAATAACTTGATTCAAACTCACCAAGCTTGCCCACAGCTTTCGTTCGGTTGGCGCTCGCCACTTTCCCTCACGAACCAGCGTTGAAAGTTGATCAGGAATTTTATGTCCGTCTATCGTAATTAACATTTAAGAGGTCCTCGGTACTTACCTTGAAATATCTCGGTTTGGAAACATGCCTTGAAGTTCTCGGGCAATCTGCGAACGAAAATGTTTCCTCGTCAAGGTGCCCGGTACCTGATTTCCCCCCGGTCGCGTGCCGAATGTGCGCTGAGGAAGCTCTTCGTAAACCAGGTTGGCGAGAACAACTCATCCATTCGACAGAGATGAGCCAGCTGCGTTCATCGCTTCTTTCCCTCGAACCATTTTTTCCAAACCGCCAAATCGGTCGCGCTACCGGTGCGCGCTGTTGATAAAATCCTCGCTCCCGTATAGCAGCTTGGTTCCCCCTATACCTTAGCCAGACTCGGCATTGTCATTTAGTGAGTGACCGTGAGTGCTGTGCCCCCGTTGCATGCCCTATGCGAAGCGGTCGCCGACGCTCACGCGCGGGCGAACGCTCGTACTACGACTGGCCGCCCAATGCAATTGCATCTTCTCGATTGTAATCGACCATCGCCAAGAAGAATTCGTCAAAATCAGAGAACCTGTCAATTAGTTGGCCTGCAAACCAAATTTCTTCCCCGGGCTTCCGAGTATGGCTACGACTCATAACAAAGACATCGATTGAATCTTGCGAAACCGCAATCGGAAGTATATCGGTTAGCGTCAAACCACATAGGTCTTCGATTGGAGCCAACGTTTCCAATAGCTCCTTTGCGATTTCCCAATACGGCCCTCCATCGAATTCCCCAGTACCAAATAGGTCAACCGAATGATAAAAGCCTCTCCAGCCATTTGCGAACGTCAGGAACTCTCGATATATCGCATCCAGAGGCTCGCCGATCAACTTCTCGACGTTGCGAATCGCCTCGGAAGTTGCGGCCACTTCCGGCAAGCAGTGAGGCCACATTCCATCAACATCCAGTTCTTCCACTCGCTTTTTGACGAGATGTGCGATGGCAATTTGTTTGCGCCAGTCATAAATTAGTAGTCACCCTCAAAGATGAACCGAGATGGACGGTAGCCAATTGGAAAATCCTGAGCTTGCCGACCGAGACTTGAATTGATCGATTGCTCTATGTCAACCCAGAATGGGGCATCTGGCCGTCCAGTCCACGTCGTATCAGGACCATGGCCTACAAAGAAACGATATGGCGAGCCTGCTGCTTCTGCTCTTTTTCGTTCAGCAGAGGCTGCCCGATCCGCACCGCTTCGCAAAGCTCCTGAAGTCGAAACTCGACCTGTCGGCGACATGTATCCCTCAAGCTCCGAAAGATTCGCAATCGACATTTACTCCCAAATCTGTGCTTCTTGTGCTGCCGTGGCTCCCGCAACGGGACGACGTAAGTGCTGAATTCTACGTGAGTTACAAACGTCGCCAAAATCAAACGCAATTGAGACGGGTAGACCTCTGCGGGCTAAGATTGATCGTCGTACGACAGCGTTGCGGGCAGTTTTGAAACGTTGGACTTCACACGTTGTTTCATCCGGTGAATGCCGGCAAGGGCATCCATCACCAGACTGAACCCTGCTGGGATCAGAATCAAGGTGAAGAATGTGGACACAATCATGCCACCGAGAACAACCGCTCCGAGGCCTTGATACAACTCACTGCCCGCACCAACGCTCCAGACCCATGCACCGTCTGCCCAAATCGGCACCGGAACCACCAGAGGCAGCATTCCAAGAACAGTCGCCAGAGTACTCATCAGAATCGGTCGCATTCGAGTGCGCACAGTTTCGCAGACGGCGTCAACGGAATTCATGCCTTCTTCACGCATATAGTTCAGCCCCTGATGGACAATCAGAATCGCATTGTTCACAACCGTTCCGATCAAAATCACGAAGCCAAGCATTGTGAGCATGTCCAGCGGCTGGAACACAAACTGATTC
This sequence comes from Planctomycetota bacterium, assembly GCA_031429275.1. GTDB lineage: Bacteria > Planctomycetota > Planctomycetia > Planctomycetales > Planctomycetaceae > SXXK01. The sequence goes on along the minus strand of JANOZG010000265.1, from coordinate 480 downwards.
ATGATCTTCAGACCGCCAAGCCCTCCCACCAGCGCCAAAGCAACGCTGATCATTACAACCAGCGGATAGAGGAACGACTCGAACAGCGCCGCCATCAGCAGGTACGTCAGAAGCAGCGCGAGCAACAGATTCCATTTGAGATCGTACCACGTGTCGGCAAGTTTGTCGGCGGTTCCAGCAAGTCGCACCTGGTAGAGACCGCTCTGAAATCTCTGCGACTGCATCAGCACCTTGCGAACTTTTTCATCAACAGTCTTCATCGCCTCTTCCAGCGGAATATCAGAAGCCGGTTTGAGCTGAATCGTGATCGAACGCAATCGTTCGATATGATTCACCTGTTCGGGGCCACGACTCAGAATCACATCGGCAACGGATGATAGTCGAACCGTTTCGCCAGAAGGCGTTCGAATCGGCAGATTTTCAAGGTCATGCGAATGACTGGCATAGTCTGCATCGCCACAGATGACGAGATCAATGCGT
>JANOZG010000264.1:0-2796 GCA_031429275.1 Planctomycetota bacterium | reverse complement strand
CTTCTCGTAGATGCGGCCAAGATAATAATGCGCCGACTTAAAAGGATCAGGCTTGTCGGTGCCGCTCAAACCATCCAGTGCTTTTTCAAACTGGCGTCTGGCAAGATCCAGCTTTCCGTCCTTCGCAAAACATTCACCCAGCATGACCAAGGCTTCAACCTTAATACGCGGATCAGACACGGCCTGCTGCAATAACGGGATTGCCTTGCCGGGTTCCTTATTCGACATCAAGCGTTGAGCAAGATCGTATTTCTTCTTCATGTCGTTGGGATGCAAATCTACGCTGTAGGTGAAGGATTCGATCTCTTTGACCAGCAAGTCCTCTTTCAGAGACTTTGACTTCTCAACGAGGCGTTCTTTTCCTGGATTCTTGCGAGCTCGGTCTAATGCTTCGCTTAGGTCGTTTCTGAGCATCGTCAATTGCAGATCGTTGAGCTGCTCACGAATTTCCGGGTTGTTATTGATTTCCAGTGCTTTGTTGTACTGGTCCTGAGCCTTGCCGAATTGCCGTTCCTTGATGTAGAGATCCGCCAGCTTCAAATAATGATTCAGATTCTTTGGATCTTTGCGGATGGAGTGCAACAGGTCAGCCTCTTCCGATTCACCAGGAGCATCGGCAGCTTTTTGAACGCCTTTGCGTGCGATGCGGTCGGCCTCATATGCGTTCACTGGCGCGGTTGGCTGTTCAACTTTGACGTCGCGAGTGTTCTCGGCATTGTCGTATCCGCCGCGGTCCATCGTTGATTCGGCATCGATTCGACTCATCATGCTGCGAGCTTCGCTGTCGTTGGAGTCAAGCTTATAGACCCGTTCGAAGCAAGCGCGTCCCGGCTTGTAGTCGCGAAGTTCGACCAGCAGGAAGCCAAGCCTTTTGTTGTATTCAATATTGTCTCTGTCATATTCGACCGCGCGTTCCAGCGCGTAGCGGGCGACGTTGTTGTATTTTTGATTCTGGCAGGCTTCTCCCAGATCATACATGAGTTGTGCGTCCCATGGATTGAGGAGCAATCCTTCCTCGGCCGCCGCTTCAACGCCTTTCCAGTCCTTCTGCATTCGGCATTTTTTGATGCGGCCACGAACGCCCATCAGACGCATGCCAGCCATTTTCGCGCCGGAACCGTTGTCGTTGTAGCTCTTACGAATGCAGCCGTGTTTCGACTGACGGTAAAGGAGGAGTTCAGGCATCAGGGCGACACATTTGCCGAACGCTTCGATAGCGTAGTCCCAGTTTTTGTGATTCATGGCCTCGGTGCCCTTTTTGAACCAGTCCTGAGCCCCTTTTTCGCGTGGATCCATCGAGTCGATGCTTTCGTGTAATATCCGGATTCAATGTGCAACTTTGGCAGGCGGCAGGGCGGCAGCCCTCCGAGCAAAAAAACGCACTCGGAGGACTGACGCCCTGCCGCTCGCCTGATTGTTTCCTGACAATTTGCGTTCTCTCAATCGGGCGAGTTACCTCTGACACGACTTTAGCACAGTCCCAGGCCTCTCGCCACACCATTCAGATGTTCCGTCTATGATAATTCACTGTGTCGCCGTTCGCCTGACGCCATGCTTCGGCTACAGTCCGCACCTATGGCACTCCTCAGTCTGAACAATTTGTCGTTTACCTATTCCAACCCCACCCTCCTGGACGGGATCACGCTGCATATTGAGCGAGGCGAACGAATTGGCCTCGTTGGTCGAAATGGGGCCGGAAAATCGACTCTGATGAAGCTCATCGCTGGCCTGTTGAAGCCGGACGATGGCTCGGTGGACTTGCAAGCCCGAGCGGTCGTCGCTCGACTGGACCAGGAAGTTCCATCCAAAGGCGACCAAACGGCGTTCGAAGTCGCTGCTGAAGGATTCGGGCCTCTGGCTGTTGCCGTCAGCAATTATCGCAACATCGGTCACAAGCTGCACGAAGGGCTCGAGCTCACCCCAAAAGAACTTCAGGCCTATGAAGACGCAAGCAACGCTCTGGCCGACGCTAACGAATGGACAGCTTCAGATCGCCTGGACGCGTTGCTCGATGATATGCAGCTTCCTGCGGACGTAAAGTATGCTTCGCTTTCCGCTGGCATGAAGCGTCGTGTGTTACTGGCAGCCGCCATGATTCGCGAGCCTGATGTTCTGCTGCTCGACGAACCAACCAACCATCTCGACATTACTTCGATCATCTGGCTGCAGGGGTTTCTAAAACGCTTTGATGGCACCCTGATCTTCGTCACCCACGATCGTGTTTTTCTGCAGGACATTGCCGACCGGATTGTGGAAGTCGATCGCGGTCGCCTGTTTGACTGGACTTGCGACTATCAAACATTTCTGACTCGCCGCGACCAGCTGCTGGCAGCGGAATCTGTCGAACAGGCTCAGTTCGACAAAAAGCTAGCCGAAGAAGAACGTTGGATTCGACAGGGCGTGAAGGCTCGGCGATGTCGCAACGAAGGCCGCGTGCGTGCGTTGAATGAAATGCGAGAAGAACGCCGCATGCGACGGAAAAAAGTCGGCACTGCAAAAATGTTCCTGCAGGAAGCTGAACGATCAGGACAACTTGTCGCGCGCCTGGAAAACGTGACTCACACATTCGGCGGCGCACCTGTCATCAAAAACTTCACGACGACCGTGTTTCGCAATGATCGAATTGGCATCATTGGCCCAAACGGGGCAGGCAAATCCACACTGCTGAGGATTATTCTGGGGCAGTTGGTCCCTACCGAAGGCAAAGTTCGTCAGGGGACGAATTTGGCTGTCGGCTATTTTGATCAGCTTCGAAATCAACTGGATGAGGGTAAGTCGGCTCGCGAAAACATCAGC
>JANOZG010000263.1:0-4383 GCA_031429275.1 Planctomycetota bacterium | reverse complement strand
AAGTTCTGTCTACCCCAACCCGAAGCGTCAGCGAGGGATCGAGATGTTGTGCAAAATCCCTCACTGACGTTTCGGGTTGGGATATCATTGCATGGGAACGTCGGGAACTTATTCCGGGACTGTGTCCTTATAAGCAATGGTGCGGCTGACGGGTAAACAAGTTGTGAATGTACTTATGCACCAGTGCTTACTGTGTGTGAATCTCTGGAATCTTGCGATTTGCTGAAATGTTAAGCCGACGTCAAATCATGTATCAACTGGGCTACGTATTTGTCGCTAGTGTCTTCAAGGGCCTGCGCCAGAACTTTGCTGATGAATCGATTCCGAATCCGATCGCTGAAGATGCTGAGGATGCAGAAATGACCGAATCCTCCGCCCCCTCACCCGGTGCGCTGACTTTGGGCGGGATGCAGTTCTGGGGCGATGTCGGCTTCTTTCGAGGCTACAAGATTCAGCGGCATGCGTATACCGGTCACTACAGATTGCTCGACAAGAACAATCGCCGGTACCAATCCGGAACACTCGAAGACTGCCAGAAAACTCTTGAGCAAATTCGTAAGTCTAACGACCTGAAGCCTGACACGGGACATGCGGTGATCTATCTGCATGGCATTGGAAGATCATCACGCTCGATGCGCCCCATCCTGAACGGGATGCCTGTTGAAGGATTCGTCCATGTTCCGTTCGAATATCCCAGCACTCGAGTGTCTCTGGAACAATCGGCAAACTACCTGCATTCGTTGATTCAAACGTTAAGCGATGTCTCAAAGATCAGCTTCGTGGTTCACAGTATGGGCGGCCTGGTTGTACGCCGATATCTGAAAGATCACAACGATCCGCGATTGCATCGTCTTGTGATGCTCGGCACACCCAACAGCGGAGCTGAATTGGCCGATATGCTGAAACGTAATATGGTCTATCGCACAGTCTATGGGCCCGCTGGCCAGGAACTTGTCACAGACTCAAACGGAACGATCAGCAGCCTGCCGACGCCGTCATTTGAATTCGGCGTGATCGCAGGTGGAAAAGGCGACGCTAAAGGCTTCAATCCGCTGCTGCCCGGGGATGATGACGGAACAGTCACGATTGCAAGTGCAAGATTGCCGGGGGCAGCCGATTTTCTTCGCGTCCCGAAGTTGCATTCATTTCTGATGAGCGACGAAACGGTGATCAGTGCGGTCGGGTGTTTTCTCGAACACGGACGATTCTCGATGGAACGTGAGCCTGCTCCGATTGTGAAGGAAACTGCCGAATGTCGTTGATCAATGCCAGCCTGCTGTTCGGTATGGGACTGGCCGCTTTGCCTGTGATCCTGCATATGATCATGCGGGCCAAGCCGAAGCGAATCGAATTTCCTGCGCTGCGTCTGTTAAAAAGTCGCAAGGTTTCCAATTCAAGAAGGATGCAGTTAAGGCACCTGTTACTGTTGATCCTGCGATCGTTATTGATCCTGATCCTTGTGCTGGCGATTGCGCGACCTTCGTTACCCGCCGCACGATATGGACTGAGGTGGTGGGAATGGTTGATTCTCGCAGTCACCGCAATGGTCAGCTGTGGCATATACTTCTGGTTCGTGCGTCGATCAGCCGCCAGACAAGCCGCTTCATTTGATTTCAAAGAACGACGCGGAAGGACACGAATGTGGTGTGTCGTGGGTGGCGTGTTGGCCGCGATGTTTGCCGTTGGCATTCCATGGGGTCTGCGCGTCCGCGCGGAGCTTGCTTCGCCGCGAAACGAAGCCACGGAAAACGTACCCATTGCCGCTGTGTTTCTGATCGACACCAGCGTCAGTATGAACTATCGCCAGGAAAACAGAACTCGATTGGAGCAGGCTCGCGAAGTGGTTCGCGAACATCTCGGCCGATTTCCTGCCGGAAGTCGAGCCGCCATTGCAGGTTTAAACATGGATGATGACATCGTGTTTCAGGCGGATCTCAGTGGAGCTGCTGCCAGGCTCGACACGCTCGAAACAACCACGGTCCCGGATTCGATCAATCGCCGTTTGAAGGCCGCGATTCAGTTCCAGATGGACGATCGCGCACAGGAACAGGAAAAACTTGGCACTGGCAGCGATTCCGATAATCACGCACGTGAAATCTATGTGTTGACCGACTTTTCGAAAACCGCGTGGCGCGATCCGGATGAAAGCGGATTGTCGGATACACTCAAAGCTGCCAAGTGGCTACAGGTGTATCTCGTGGATGTGGCAGTACAGCAGCCGATCAATACATCTATCTCTCACCTGACATTGTCAGAAGAAACCAGTGTCGCCGGTCGCGACCTGCTCTTATCGATGACCGTATCTTCCACGACCGGTGCGGCAACTGTCGCCACAGTGGAAACGGTGCTCCTTGAAAATGGCGTTGAAACTCCTGCCGGTGCGCCACAGATTGTTAAGATGGAAAATGGCTCACAACAGGTGCAGACGACATTGCGAATCTCTGGCGCGAAGCCTTTCATCGATGGGATTGTGCGTCTGACTTCCGCCGACCCATTGCAGGAAGATAACGTCCGATCATTCACCTGCGGCGTTCGGGCAAAGCCCAACGTGCTGTTGATTTCAGACCGACTGGATGAAAGTCTGTTTCTGCGAAACGCGATGCAGCCGACTCAACTGGAACAGCAGGGAATCAAGTTCTGCGAATGCACAAGCGTCACGACTGCTCAGGCTGAACAACAGACGTTGTCAAACTTTGACGTTGTGATGCTGATCAATTGTCAGCGTCCTGCTGAATTATTGTGGGACAATCTGCGAATGTTCGCGAGCGTTGGTGGTGGCGTGTTTGTTGTCGCCGGTTCTGACAAGATTCAAGCGGGTTCATGGTTGGTAAGTTCTGCCAAAGATCTGCTTCCCGGCACACCGCTGCGTACCGTGAATTTCAATACAGCGCCCGGAAATCTGAAGGTCATGAACCAACGGCATCCATTGACGCAAGAATTCGCTCAGGACGAAGCTGCTCGAGTCGAATTGTCCCGCGCGGCGTTTGATCGCTGCTGGGCATTGGATGCTGACGCGAAGGCCACGACACTGTTGGAATTCACGGGACCTGGTAATCGACCAGCGTTGATGGAACGAACAATAGGCCAGGGCCGTTGCCTGATGTTCACATCGGCATTGGACAATCTGCGAGACGGCGGCAGCAGGTGGAATAACTTCGTGGCAGACAGCTGGTCGTTTCCGATGCTGACAGACAAAGTTCTGCAATACCTCACGGGTGCCAGCAGCACGAAGCGGAACTATCTCTGCGGCGAGACAATTGACATCCCGATTCCGGCAAGTCAACGATTTGATCAATACATGCTGCGTCGGCCTGGCCTGCGAAAGACTCGCGGATCAATGTCACCTGAACAGTCTTCCGTACTGATTACAGATGCCGCAGAAGTCGGACACTATCGCCTGAACCCATTTGAGGCACGCAGTCCCTTTGAAGCCGCCTTTGCTGTCAACATGCGTGACGATGAAAGCAATCTCGAAAAGATCCGCGACGATCAGCTAAACGGCTTGCTGGCCGGAGGCAACGTGGCGATCGTCCACGAAGCTCAGGAACTGCAACGCGCGGTGCGCGTGGGGCGTCTTGGCATTGAAGTCTTTCCGGTGCTGATGGGGCTGGTGATCCTGATCTTCTGTGCAGAACATCTGATGGCAAACTTTTTCTACGAAGAAGAACCGACCGCTGCAGCGTCGTGAACGATGCGCAGCCGATGGCCCGAACACGCAATCGGGAATCACATCTTTTTTTGGGGGGGAGCTATACTCGATCATCCCGTGTTTGCAATTTTTGCAGGTGATGTTCGACCACATACTCTTCACAATATCCACAGGTAAGGCAGATGTAGACGTTGGTAGTGGCACCGAAGAAAAGTCCCACGCGGACGATTGCAGAATGCCCGGCTCGTAAACCTGTCTTTAATATGTCGCCGCCACACTTAGGACAAACGCCGGTTTTCTTCACGGATTGATCTCCTTTTTCCAGCTGAACGAAAGGGACCCAGATTTGGACCAGTCATTTCGCGCTTGGCAACGATGATTGTTGGATATCGATGAACCCTCAACGCTTTCTGCCACTCCGTGATCAACGTTCGTGGCAGCGACCGGCGAGCGGGCGACGTCAGTCTCCTGACTGTGATCATGTGAACGAGCGACGAATCAGGGGATTCACTTCCCCCGCTCGCCGTTATTGCGTCTATCACTGCAAACAGGGGCCACTACCAGCGAAACAAGCTGGTTCCCCAAGTCAAACCGGCACCGAAGCCGCACATGACAACCAGGTCACCTCGCTTGATGCGGCCTTCGCGGTTCGCTTCGTCCAGAGCAATCGGAATTGAGGCGGCTGACGTATTGCCAACGCGGTCCAGATTGTTGTAGACCTTGAATTTCGGGAT
>JANOZG010000262.1:0-8611 GCA_031429275.1 Planctomycetota bacterium | reverse complement strand
GAACTTTGGTGAACGGCGAACGCATCAGAAAGGATGTTGTTCTCGCTGCCGGCGACCGAGTGGTGATCGGTAATCTCGAATTCGAATTAGTGATCCGGGCGGGCGTTGTTGCTATCGAGTCAGATAGTGCCGTGTTAGCGGCCCTTCCCACACCTTCCCCTTCGGCAAGCCATGAAGACACTCAGTTTACAGACAAGACTGTCTACGAACTGCCAGCAATTTCACCAACTGCGACGCCAGCGACAGCAGTTGCCGTAGCGGCGGTTGCGACACCTGCGGCTCCCGAGCCGGTAGCTCCGATGCCAGTAGCACCAGCAGCGATGGCCAGCGACACAACGGTGTTGAACATGCCACAGATAATGCCGGGACAGTATCAGTACCCTCAAATGATGCCACAAATGCCCCAGATGATGCCGCAAATGGCGTATCCAGGTGGCATGTATGGTGGCTATCCATATCAGCAGCCGATGATGCCGGGGTATGGTCAGGGGTATCCTCAGATGATGCCTCAAATGGCTTATCCAATGCAGGCTCCACAACAAATGATGCCTGCTGCACCTGCGGCTGAGGTTGCCGCACCCAAGGTGGCCACTGAGTCAAACGTCATTCTCCCGAATCCGGAGGATACGGGTGCGAAAGAAAATGAACCCGCAAAAGGCAGTGCGGGAGCAACGAAGGGCGATACCGAGAAACCTACTGGGGCGGCCGACGCGATTATTAAACAATACATGGGCCGTCGTTAACTTTTTGCGATCTCCGACGTTACAACTTGTTAGCCACGGGCTTTGCGATCTGTTCGCCAGGCCCGTTTGCATTTGAAGGCTTCAAACCTGGAAATTCCCAATGGCCGATCCAAGCGACGTTCAGCGAAAATACAAGGAGTTTCTAGACCTTCTGCCTCTCACGTTGGCATTGGCTGGGTTGCCGGCAAGTGATCACGGAAAGTACTTTACTGCCGAACAGATTGACTCCCGCCTTTTCACACTTCGACACGCCTGGAAAGCCGCAAGACAAGTGACTCGCGAATGCATTCAGCCAAGTGCGTCTAACGGTTCCAATGCTTCTGACGGCGGCTAGCTTGGTTCTGATTTTTGATGCAGCGATTCTTCCCCTAATACAGGGAGTGTCGAGTTTCACTGATTTGGGTTGCGGTTTGCCACTCGCCGGATGTTGGTGTTCATCCGATTCTGAATTCTCCAGCCCATCATTTCCATGCATTCGTTGTCTTGACATTGATTTGTGTAAGATACCCCGATCAATAGGGGATGTCGGTTGGCGTTTGTGCTTTTATTGGTAATGCGACCGCGATCGTAGACCAGCATCCTGATTCTGAAAGTACACCAACGCTTTTCAATCGCAGCCAGGATCATGTCACAGCCAGATCAACTTCTGAAGCACTTTGAGATTGCCCGTCGCGATCTGTTGGAACTGTCAACAGCCAATCGCATGTTGTCGACGCCTCGGGAGCAACATCACGGTGCTTCGATCGAAATCGTCGATGAATCTTCCGCCGAAGTATTTCGGATGCTGGTGCGCGAAGGCAGCGCGATGCGTTTCGAGGAAGGTGTGATTGATGATTCTGCAGCACCTGCAGAAGAACTTAAACCCTCCCCGGAGGATTCTTTATCCAATGATCAAGCAGAACAAGTAAAGCCTGCGGTCAAACGTCGGACAAAGAAGAAAGCGGCCGAGATTCAAGCTGCCCTTGAGTCGCCGGCTTTGGGCGACCCCGCACGCTCATCGGCATCTGCAGGCAAATCGGATGGCACTGGCAGAATTCCCGCGGTATCGACGACTGATGTGTTCTGCACACGGTCCTGGCTCCGGAAGAACTGGATCGTCGATTAGTTTCGTTAATGGATGATGCAACGACATTGATGCAGGAACAAGGCGTCAATGTGCTCTATCTGGCCGTTGGATTTCTTCGTTGGCGCGACTCTGAAGCGCCGGATACTCCGCGCGATGCACCGCTGATTCTTGTCCCCGTGACTTTGGAACGAGGACGCGCCGGACATCGATATTCGCTGACTTGGGACGAAGGCGAAATTGGCACGAATTTAACGTTGAAGACACGTATGAAGTCGGATTTCGGTATCGAAATTCCAGAGCTTCCCGAAACCGAAGAGCTGTCCCCGGTCGCTTACTTTCAGGATGTCGAAAAAGCTATTTCGGGCCAGCGAGGCTGGGAAGTTCGCCGCGACGAAATTGTATTGTGGTGCTTTTCGTTCACCAAACTTCTGATGTATCGCGATCTCGATCCGGAAAATTGGCCAGCCAATAAACGATTGGAAGATCGCCCCTTGATACGTGCCCTGTTGCAGGACGGGTTTCCACCTGTCGAGCCGCTTTGCAAGCCGAATGACAACATCGATTCACTGTTTGATCCTGGACAGACGATGCACGTCATCGACTGCGACAGTTCGCAGGCACTGGTCGTTGAAGAGGCATCTCGTGGCCGGAGTCTTGTTATTCTGGGACCGCCGGGAACCGGTAAGTCTCAGACCATTTCGAACTTGATTGCCGCAGCTGTGACGTCTGGCAAGACGATCTTGTTTGTCGCAGAAAAAATGGCGGCTCTGAAAGTCGTAAAACGGCGACTCGATAACATCGGCATCGGCGACATGTGTCTCGAGTTGCATTCCAAAATGTCGAACAAGAAAGTCGTACTGCAGGAAGTCGATCGAACTTTGAAGCTTGGGGGCCCCGCTCCTTCGGCCGAGTTGCAGGATGTCATAAAACGTCTGAAGGATCGACAGGCATTACTCAATACCTACGCGACTATTGTTCACGCACAGTTTGGCACAAGTGGGCAGTGGCCCTATCAGATTCTGTCGGAGTTGATTGATCTTCGTGCCGCATCAACGCCGCTGCCGGACTTTCAATTGCCGGAAGCAGCGGACTGGTCGGCAGATGAATTCGCAAAAAAACTAGAAGCTGTCTCTGACCTTTCACGAGTCATTAGGAATCTTGGCGATCCGGCAGAACATCCCTGGAGAGGTTCGAATCTTGATCAGATTCTGCCGCTCGATCTGGAACGCCTGCTCGTCACCGCACCGCAACGTGTCACCGAACTGGATGCGTTGACCGAATCGGTATCGAAACTGACTCAGCGACTTGCAGATGATCCCGCTACCACAATGTCGCGTGTTGAACGGGTTCTGCTGACTGTGGCGGCCTTGATGAAAGCACCGGACCTTGATCCACAGCCCATGAGCGGCGCGATGTGGACTGATCACCGGCAGGCGATTCACGAACTGGCCGATCATGCTCGCGCGATTCTGAATGCGAAAGAAAAACTGGCGGGCAAAGTCACGGAAGCCGCTTGGGACGAAGATGTGGCTGCTGATCGTCAAGCGTACGGTTTATACGGAAAAAGTATGTTCCGCATGTTCCGTTCATCGTATCGGCAGGCACGTCAGACTCTGAAGAGTGTCCTCACTGGATCGCAGCCTTCGACCTTCGAAGAGCGGTTGGAAATTCTGGACCTGCTCAACCAGCGACAAATCGCATCGAAGAAGCTGACTGAAGCGGCGACAGTTGGCGAAAAAGCGTTTGGAAGATTTTGGCTTGGTTCGCAAACAGATTGGAAACGACTCTCCGACTGGGAAGCTTGGGACGAATCGACAGCCAAGGCCGAAGCCGTGCCACGATTTCGTTCCATGTTAAGCCTTCTGGATCGCAAGGATGAAATCCAGCAACTGGCGGAAGACGTCAGACGAAAGCTCGATGCGTTTGTGATGAGCTATAAATCGCTCTGCGAATCCCTGAAGCTCAACTACATCGAAGCTTTCAGTGGTGCGGAGAGCGAAAAAGCTCTCGCTGGCTCCACCACTTTTAAGGCGATCGGCTCAGCAGCCACGGCTCCAATTGCTGACATTCGCGATCGTCTTGTCGCATGAACAAAGACACCGGAAGGTCTGCAGCAGTGGCAGACCTATCGACGTTCCTCAGCTGCAGCATCATCAATCGGCAAGGGAGCCCTGGTCGAACGTATCAAGGCAGGAAAAATTGCGTCCACCGATGGTCCTGCGGTCTTTCGTTTTGCCCGAGCCGAAGCGTTGGTGCGCGCGATGTTTAAGAAGCATCCGGAATTGGAAACATTCGATGGCGGCAAGTTCGAAGAGCTTATTGAAGAATTTTCCAGCCTCGATATCCGCCGGCTGGAACTGGCTCGCACTGAAGTGGCGGATGCACATTGGCAGGGCATCGGTCGATCACGTGGTGACGGGATGAATGAAGCGGTGGCGTTGCTGAAGCATGAAATGCAGAAGCAACGGCGTCATCTTCCGCTGCGAGAATTGCTGGCGCGAGCTGGCAAAGCAGTGCAGGCAGTGAAACCTGTATTCATGATGAGTCCACTGTCTGTCGCGCAGTATCTGGAACCGGGCGTGTTGGAATTCGACATGCTGCTTATCGACGAAGCATCCCAGGTTCGCCCTGTTGAAGCTCTTGGCGCTGCGGCAAGATGTCGACAAATGGTGGTTGTCGGTGATGATAAGCAAATGCCTCCCACTTAATTCTTTGGCAAGGTCCTGGGGGACGTCGCGGATGATCGCGGACTCGAGATGCAGGCAGGCGATGTTGAGAGTATTCTTGGATTGGCGATCGCGCGGAACATGCCGCAGCGCATGCTTCGCTGGCACTATCGGAGCAAGCATGAATCTCTGATTGCCGTATCGAACCGCGAATTTTACGAGAGTCAGCTTTACATTATCCCGTCCCCGGAACGCACTGGCGAATTGGGGGTGAAGTGGAAATTCGTCGAAGGCGGCAAATTCATAAAAGGCAAAAACGACGTCGAAGCGAAAGTCGTTGCGGAAGCCATTATGCAGCACGCTCGAGAACATGCCAAATGGACACTCGGTGTGGCCGCATTTTCCGTGTCGCAGCGTGACGCAATTCTGAAAGAGCTCGAATTGCTGCGCAAGAAATCTCCGCAGACGGAATCATTCCTTGATCCCAATGCGCCAGATCCGTTCTTCATCAAAAATCTGGAGAATGTCCAGGGACACGAACGGGATGTTATCATTGTGTCTGTTGGTTACGGGCCAAACGAAGAAGGGAAAGTCTCGCTGAACTTTGGGCCGGTATCGTCGTCCGGCGGCGAACGTCGTTTAAACGTGCTGATGACGCGAGCGAAACGGGTTCTGCATATCTTTTCGTCCATGCACGCAGAGGACATCGACCTGAGTCGGGCGACTGGACGCGGCCCTGCTTTGTTTCGAGAGTATCTGCGATTCGCGCAAATGGGTGCTCCGGCGGATTCGACGAAGACAAGCGTTGGTCACGATCGATTTGTGGATGTCTTGAAACGTCAATTGACGGACCGAGGTTATACCGTACAAACTCAAGTTGGTGTTGCAGGCTTGTTTGTAGACTTGGCGGTGGTTGATCCGGACAATGCAAATCGCTATGTGCTGGGTGTTACTGTTGATGGCGAAACTTTCAGAACGGCACGATCATCACGCGACCGCAATCGCACGACGGATGGTGTTCTTAGCGGTCAAGGCTGGATTTTGCATCGCATCTGGTCGCTGGAATGGTTTAAGCGTCCGTCCGAGCAACTGAATAAGTTGATTGAAATGATTGAGTCCGCTCGCAAAGGTCAGGTCCGCAAGAAAGACGCGAGGCTAGCCAGCACAGTCTCCACGATTTTCCGCCAGGCTGGTGGACCAGATCCGTTATCTGCTGCAACGGGCAACGTTCAACCCTTACCACCTCGCGCATCGCGACCGGACGATCCAAAGAGCGATGCGGGCGGCAGTTTGTTTTCAGACATCGTTTCCACCGGCCTGAAAGTAGGTGCTGCAGTTCTGGTCGCCGACAAAGGAAAAGGTCTGGATGCCGCAATTGATATGCTCAGCAAGGATCAGAAAGAATCAAAGGATTCGAAGGATTCGAAGGATCAAAAGAAGCCGAAGAAGTAGCGACCGTCGGCAGGGGCTGCGACTTGCGTACACGATGGTTGCTCGTGTCTCCGACGCCAGTTTTCCCGCCACGGACGGCATGACGGGGAACTTCGTGTTTTTTGCAAAGCCCGCGCTACGACAGCAAGAGTTCCGGCCATTCAGCTGATTTAGTTCCAGGCACCGGCGGGTTGTCGAGCGAGCGAAATGTGAAGACGACGGATTGCTTGGATTCCGTGGAAAAATTTCGCGTCGCGGCGTGGAAGCAGCGGGCGTGGAAGAAGAGAACGTCGCCGGCTGTCAACTCGACCGGCAGCGCACGGGCGAGGAGTGGTTGATTCTGTTCAAGGTCCGTCCGCAGAAACAGTGCGTCATCCAAACGTGCGCGCGGTGCCTTTTCGTTGTGGGTTCCTGGAAGCACACGCAGGCATCCGTTCTGTGGAGTTTCTTCGCCCAACGCAATCCAGATGTTAACCAGGTCTCCCGTTGTAAAATTCCAGTATCGCGTGTCCTGATGCCAGCCGGTGTCGCTGCTGTATCGCGGCTGCTTCGTCATGATGCAGTTATGATGAATCAGCGGCATGACGATGTGCGGGCCGAGGAGTTGCTGAAGTCTGTTTACCAGCCATGGTTGTTTAACCAGCTTGGCAAAGATGGGGTCACGACTAATCGCCTGCCTGAGGCGTCGCGCTGTTCTGCCTCCCTCAGCATCCAAAGATTCGGGGGCACCTGGGTAACTGAGGTCTGCTTCATATTCGATGTCGCCCTGATTTGCCGCGAGATCTCGCTGCGTGATGCGTTTCATTGTGTTAATTGTGTCCTGCGGAATCAGGCCACGGACGATGAGATAGCCATCTCGTTGAAACGTTTCGACTTCTTGTGCCGAAAAACTCAGGTCTGTGGTGGAGCTTGTCATAACGTGTGGCATGAAAGTTCATGTCTGTGGGAAATATTGAGTCTATAAAAACCAATGACTTAACCGGCTCAGACTGCGCGAGATCTGGATCTGAGTTGAGTCTCGTTCGACCGATCATCGTCGTTTTTCGCTCCCCCGAATGTGGCATTGTTTTGCGAAGCGAAAGGCGACAACACGAGACTTATTGATCGATCGAACCCTACCGGCATTGATTCTCACAAGCAGCAGAAATCTCACAAGCAGTCAGCGAGCGAATTCCCATGGTTCGCTTTGAAGCTGGCAAGATTCTCACGTCGGTCGCGTAAAACTGTCGCAATTCCTCTGGTTTTCCTGTAAAAGACAGTATCGTCGAACACCGCCAACGACATGTGTTGAGAGTCTGGCAGTGTTGCATCGAATTCACGCAAAGGCAATTTATGTTCGACAAAATCTTCAATCGCAAAGGTGCGAACCATCCCAGGACGGACATCAATAAAAGGTTCAATCTGATCGGCCGAGTCGGACAGGGAAGCATGTCGAAAGTTTGGCGCGCTGTGGATCTGCAAACGGGTCGCCCGGTGGCGTTGAAGGTTTTGGACAAGGAAAAGACTGCAAAATTCGAAGCGAGATTTCAAGGATTGAACAAGCCCTCGGAAGCTGACGTCGCTGTGTCACTTCACCATCCAAACATCGTGAAGACTCACAAATTTGGCTGGACGCTGGAAGACGAAATGTTCCTCGTGATGGAATTCGTGGAAGGTGTTGGACTGGCGCTGCTGGTGGACCTGCAGAATGAAGAAATGAAGCGGTATCGACTGCGATACATGATTCAGATCGGAGAGGCTCTGAATTATTTTCACCAGCAGAACTGGATTCATCGCGACATTTGCCCTCGCAACGTGATGATCTCCGATGACAAGACCGCGAAGATGATCGACTTCGGGTTGGTTGTTCCCAACACACCAGGTTTCTGCAAGCCGGGGAATCGCACAGGAACAGCCAGCTATATGGCACCCGAATTGATCAAACGACAGACGACGGATCAGCGTCTCGATATCTTTTCATACGCAGTCACCTGCTTTGAAATGTATACCAAGCGATTCCCATGGGACGCTGCGATGACAATCGATGCGGTGATGCAGCATATCAATAAACCGCCAATTGAATTGACGACTCTCCTTCCGAACATCGACAAGCAAATTGCCGCAGCAATTATGAAAGGCCTTGAAGCGGACCCCGATCGCCGTTGGCAGAAAGTCACTGACATGGTGGCTGAGATTCGCGAGGCGGAAGCCAGAATGGTGCAGGCCGCTCGCAAAGCCACTGCCGCGAAGAATCCCGGCAAGATCGCTGCAGAAAATGGTGTTTCCGAGAAAACAGCAGTGGAGTCCAGAAACGAAACAATGCCGCAAGCCTCCACTGGCAAGGCATCCTCAGAGACGTCGACAAAAAAATCGGCCGCGTTAAAGAAGACCCTGGTAAAAAAGAAACGCGCATCAGATGATGACGTCGATTTGAATGAAATGTTTAGTGACTGAGTTTTCGCCTTTGATGCACATGTTTTTTGCGCGGTAGGTAAGAGTTCCGGCGAACGGCTGGGCGTCAGCCCACCGTATGCGTTGTAATACACGGAGGGCTGACGCCCAGCCGCTCGCCAACATCGATTCCATCCGCGTTCGGTAGAATTCACTGTTCAGGAGATCTTTACGTGCCAGTCATGCAATTCACATCGTTCAATGTCACGCGAAGAAACACAGGAATATGGCTGCTGATTTTTACTGCGTTGATCCTGGATCGCTACATTGCAGGC
>JANOZG010000261.1:0-5472 GCA_031429275.1 Planctomycetota bacterium | reverse complement strand
CACGACAAACGGTTCAGGAGAGATTGACGACTTTGGGCAGCGTATTGCCGGAGGGAATTCTGCCACAAATGACGCCACCGGCGTCCATCATGGGGCAGATCGTTGTGGCAGGACTTTACCGGCAACAGGGTCCGAAGGGCGGTGAGCTGTTTCCCGTTGACCGAACAGACCTGATGGCAGAACTGGTCACCGATGACAAGACCTCCCCGCAGGTCTTTGTGTGGCGTCCCACCGACCGTCATCGTGTCGAATCATGGCAGTCGATCGCTATCGAAAACGTAGAATGGCAAACACCTGAACGATCCGATGATATCCACCAAACCGAACGCGAACGCCGAGCAACGATCACGATCAACGGGAAGCTACACGATGTCGAGTTTCCATCAGCGGCCGTTCGTCAAATGGCTCTGCGAACAACGGCCGATTGGGTCGTACGGCCTCGCATCCTGAAAGTCACCGGGGTAGCGGAAGCATTTTTGCTGGGCGGCGACAAGAAGCAGTATCAAGTGCTGATCGATCCTACGGCACTCGTCGAATACGGCGTCACGCTGCCGGAAGTTGAGAAGGCTCTCAAGGAAAGCAACATCAATACGAGCGGCGGGTTTGCCGTTCAGGGAGAGACTGAGCGCCCGATTCGAGTCCTCGGACGCCTGGGACCAGATTCGTGGCAGGTGCTTGATGATCTGCGCAAGATTCCGGTCAAGGTACATTCCGACCGCTCGATTCTGCTGGGTCAAGTGGCACAAGTGGTTGAGGGGCCGCAATTCAAACGAGGCGACGGCAGTGTCAACGGTCGCGCGGGAGTTGTGTTCACGGTTGTGAAGCAGCCGCACGTAGACACACGTTCGCTGACGGACAGTCTGGCTAGGGCGTTCGCTGAAGCAGAATCGTCCCTGCCTGCGGACATTGTGATCAATTCGGAGTTGTTCCGACTCAAAAACTTTATCGACCGCGGGATTTTCAACGTCGGCGAGGCTCTGGTGATCGGAGCGGTTCTCGTGGTCATCATTTTGTTTTTGTTTCTGCTGAACTTCCGCACGACGTTTATCACACTCACGGCGATCCCACTTTCGCTGGTCATTACCACGCTCGTATTTCGAATCTGGGGTCACATTACAGGAACGCATCTTTCTATCAACGTCATGACGCTGGGTGGAATCGCCGTTGCGATGGGTGAACTGGTGGACGATGCCATCGTCGATGTTGAAAACATTTTCCGCCGCCTGAAGGAGAACAACAATCTCAAGGAACCGCGATCGTCGCTGACGGTTGTGTACGAAGCCAGCAAGGAAATCCGCAGTGCGATCGTCTTTGGAACGGCGGTCGTGATTCTCGTGTTTTTGCCACTGTTCGCATTGTCCGGCGTTGAAGGTCGGCTGTTTGCTCCGCTTGGTGTTGCCTACATTGTTTCGATCCTGGCATCGCTGGTGGTTTCGCTGACGGTGACACCGGTTCTGTCCTGGTATCTGCTGCCTCAGTCAAAGGCAACTCACGCGGACCATGACGGGTTCCTGCTGCGGTGTTTCAAATGGGGGGCAAGCTACCTCATTCGTCTGAGTATGGCCCGGCCATTGTCGCTGATGGCACTGACCTGGCTGACGGTGGCCTATGCAGGCTGGGAACTGTCGCGACTCGGACGAAACTTTCTTCCGCAGTTTGATGAAGGCAGTGTGCAAATCAATCTGACATTGCCGCCGAGTTCCTCTCTGGATGCTTCCAATCAGGTGTCTGGTGTGATCGACCGAAAACTGCGGGCGATGCAGAAGTCAGAGCAAAACCCCGATGGTCCGATTCTGCATTTTGTCCGGCGTACGGGACGAGCAGAAATGGACGAACACGCCTCGCCCGTGAATACGGGTGAGTACATTCTCAGCATGAACCCCGACGTCCAGACACGTCGCGAAGAGATCCTGAAGAAGTTTCTGGACGAATTGAGTGAAGAGGCACCAGGCGTCGATGTCGAAGTCGAACAGCCGCTGGCGCACTTGATCAGTCACATGGTGTCCGGCGTTTATGCACAGATTGCCATCAAGATTCACGGCGACGATCTGGACACTCTTCAACAACTTTCTGAACAGGTCAAGACAACACTGCAATCAGTTCCCGGCCTGACTCCGCCGATCGTCGAGCCAATTCGCCAGACTGAGGAACTTCACATTCGGCTGCGATCAGACGACCTGGCTTTTCATGGACTCACGCGAGCCTATGTTGGCCAAATCGTGCAAACGGCCCTGCAGGGAGAAGTTGTGTCTCAGGTGCTGGAGGGCCAGCGACGTTTCGATCTGCTCGTGAGGCTGGAAGAAAACTATCGCACAGACTACGCGAATATCGGACGACTTCGCATTGATTTGCCGGACAATCGGGGACAGATCGAATTGCGTGAAGTGGCCGACATAGGGGAAGGGTCTGGTCCCAATGCCGTCAATCGGGAGAACGCTCGCCGCCGAATTGTCATCCGCTGCAATACGCAGGATCGCGATCTTGCCAGCGCCGTCGGGGAGATTCAGAAGCGCATCGAGAGTCAGATTGCACTTCCTGAGGGTTACTTTGTGGAATACGGCGGTCAGTTTGAAAGTCAGCAGAATGCGACTCGAACGATCAGTGTGCTGGCTGGAATCTCGGTCATTGGCATGTTCGTAGTGTTGATGATTCTGTTTCCGTCGGTTCGCGTGGTGCTCCAAATCCTGAATGCTTTGCCGACTGCGTTCATCGGCGGTGTGCTGGCACTGGTCATCACCCAGCAGTCACTTACTGTAGCGAGTCTTGTGGGATTCATATCGCTGGGAGGCATCGCCGTGCGAAACGGGATTCTTTTGGTGACGCACTACTTTCATCTGATGAAGGAAGAAGGCGAAGACTTCACGCAGGACATGGTCATGCGGGGCAGTCTCGAACGACTCGCGCCAGTGCTGATGACAGCACTCACGGCAGGAATCGGACTTGTGCCGCTCGTGCTCGGCGGCCAGGAGCCAGGACGGGAGATCCTGTATCCGGTCGCGACCGTAATTTTGGGAGGGCTCGTCACATCGACGTTTTGTGAATTCCTGATCCACCCCGGTCTGTTTTGGAAGTTCAGTGGAAAAGATGCGTTGAAACTCGCCCGCATGGGGAGTTCAGCAGATGACTTGGCGGAGGCACACGATTGAGGTCTACCTGAACTGAGTGATGGCGGCGACTCGTTGTTCGTCGCTCTTTGTTGGTTTTGCATGGTGTCAAATTCGCTCGCGCCGCATGTGGCAAGAGCATTTCTTTTGTCTGGAGATCGTCGAATGAAGAATCGAAATGTCATGGCCGCAGTCGCTGGCCTTGCCACAATCAGCCTCGCCGCAGGATGCCAGGAACAGACCGCGACGGAGACGGCCGCACCGGCAACGCCAGCGGCAACCGTCGCTGCAGAGCATGGTCACGAACATAAGGAAGGGGAAGGTGAACACGGGCATGGCCACGGAGCCGGGCCGCACGACGGTACTTTAGCTGACTGGGGCGGTGGCAAGTATCACGTAGAGTTCACAGTCGATCACGACAAGCAGGAAGCCACGGTTTACATCCTCGGCAGCGATGAAAAGTCGCCCGCCCCGATCAAAACAGACAAAGTGCTGCTCAGTATCGGCAATCCGGAACTGATGGCTGAATTGCTGCCAGTTCCAATTGAAGGCGAGTCCGATGGACTCTCATCACGATTCGTCGGCAAGCATGAAAAGCTCGGCACCGTGCAGGAATACGCGGGAACGATGAGTGCCGAGATCGAAGGGACACCTTACACCGGAGACTTCAAGGAAGAGGCTCACGATCATAAGTAAATGAAATCCGACGACATATCGCCTGACACCTCTCCTCGGCGCATTGATGCGTCGGGGGGAGCAATGGCCTTTGAGAGCTGACCGACATGATGACACTGATCCTCCGAATCATAATCCCGGCAATGATCATTGCGGCGGTCTCCGAATTGTCACGCCGTTCGCCTCGACTGGGAGCCCTGTTGCTGACATTGCCGCTGATCAGCATCCTTGCGTTCGCCGCCGCATGGACGAAGGATCACGATCTGAAGAGTCTGTCACAGATGGCGAAGGAGACACTGATTCTTGTGCCGCTCGGACTTCCGTTTTTTGTGCCGCTCGCATTTGCCGATCGCCTCGGCCTTGGCTTCTGGAGTGCCATGATAGCAGGCCTAATCCTTGCGTCGATTACCATCGGAGCGTGGCTGGCTCTCGGGCCGAAGTGACCGGCACTGTTTTCAGAATTCGCCAATAGTTTCGCCACCACCACGAGTCATGAATGCTTCATACACCGTCATGTCGATACTCGAAGCAATGGACTGCACCGAACCATCCGCCAGCCCAAAGAATAGTCGTCCGGGATGAGCACTATTAAAACCCGGGAAACTTCTGTCGGTTGAGTTGGGCGGCACGAACCCAGTTCCCGTTGTCCGCAGATCGGCATCAGTGGACCATGGGATGGCCCCAATCCAGAGTGTGAGGTCGACGATTTCAACGCTGACAAACTGCATCCCGTCGAAGCCTTGTCCCATCCGTTTCGTCGGACGTCGTTCTCCAATCATGGCGGTCATACTCGTGCCGTCCGTGATATCACGCAGTCGCACGGCACTGTTGCGACAGAAGATACCATTACCGCCCGCGGGATCCGCGACAATGCTGTTGCTGCCAAAGACTGCCGCATAGTTGGACTTTGCAACTTCAAAGAGCTTCGGTGGTGGCGGATGAAAGAAGATTGCAGAAGCTGGAAAGCGCGGAAGGTATTCCGGCTCCTGAACACGCACTGTCGCCGTTTGCGGAAATGGATCTGATGGGCACGAATACGTCGAAAGCTGAGTCATCAGCACAGGTTTGTTGTTATTCGATGTAATTGATTCGGCCATGGAAAGTGCATTGAAAAGTGCCGATTGCTCCAATTCCGGCAGAATCATGCTTCCCCAACCCCATCCATAGTAGTTCGTGTATTGCTGAGCCGTCCATCCAGACGGAAACACGTTCATCCGATCATGATAATTGTGCAGAGCCAGAACAATCTGCTTTGCATTATTTCGGCACTGAGTCGCTCGCGCGGCCTCTCTTGCCTGCTGCACTGCGGGAAGCAGGAACGCCAGTAAAATTGCAATAATCGCGATCACAACGAGCAACTCGATGAGCGTAAATGCTCTCCGGACCTTCTGCATGGCACACCTCACGGATGCACATAATAACGCATTGTGTGACCGATCCGAGGTCAATCTGCGCAGCGGCTGAATATTTTGTAAACAGCCACGGTCGTCGCGATTTTAGCCAGAACAGAAGCTCCCGTCCCTGCTCCGGTCCGACACGCCAGAGCGGGTGATGCAAAGCGTGAATTTGTTTCACTGGGGCAGATTCTTCCGATATAACTGCCGAACGGTGGATGTGAGTTTTCCTTGTCGCTTTTGATCATGGCCAACGACTCACGATCTGTAAAAGAAAGTCCATTGACGACGCGGGAATG
>JANOZG010000260.1:0-2090 GCA_031429275.1 Planctomycetota bacterium | reverse complement strand
TCCGAGGCGAAGTTCACAGTGCATTTGCCACAGAATCCCGGTGGCTCAGCGATCATCATCTGTCCTGGCGGCGGGTATGGCGGATTGGTCACCGGCGCTGAAGGGCACGGCATTGCCAAATGGTTGAATTCACATGACATCGCGGGGATCGTCCTGGAATATCGACTGCCGGCCGGACGTTCGTATGTTCCTTTGCTTGATGCTCAACGAGCCATTCGAATGGTTCGATCGAACGCGAAGGCGTGGGGCATCGATCCGGAACAAGTTGGCATTATGGGATTCTCTGCGGGAGGACATTTGGCTTCTACCGCGGCGACTCATTTCGATGACGGAAAACCTGATGCTGATGATGTTTTGGATCGGCCAAGTTCCCGTCCGGATTTCGCTGTTCTTGTCTATCCCGTCGTGACGATGGGCGAGAAAACTCATGGTGGCTCACGAACCAATCTTCTGGGTGCCAATCCGTCTCAGGAATTGATGGATTTGTTCTCAAATGAAAAACAGGTCACCGAAAAAACTCCGCCGATATTCTTAACGCATGCCATCGACGACGGCCCAGTACCTTACATCAACAGCAAGCAGCTGTACGATGCACTGCAATCCGCAAAGATCCCGTCGAAATATCTTGAACTTCCCTCCGGCGGTCACGGCCTGAACGGCTACAAAGGTCCCATGTGGGACGCATGGCAAAAACAGGCGCTTGAGTGGCTGGCTGAGCAGAAGCTGATTTCTGTTCAATAATGCAGGTTGAGAATTAGAAAGTCTCTCCGGCACTCTGATGTCGGCCACAGCTGCGTACGCTGAGCCGATTTCCACATTGCCACGGTCTATCTTGTTTCCGTGATTCCACAGCAGCCGTTCATCAGATTCGTTGGAGCGTCCGAGCGGCAACTTTTGCCGGTTTTTGTTGGATGGAATCGCAGTCGATCGGATTTGTCGGCGCGAATTTGATCTTTCTCTCAAGTCTGGTCTGCAGTAAGATCCCCTGCTCTCCACAGGTCACTTCTGCGCAGTGAAATTGCTCGGCGCATTTGACTCCTTTCGATCACATAGATTCCTTCTCTCACTGTTATTGTTCCGTGACAGTGCGACGCAAGGAGTGCCTTTCCTACCTTAAATATCCCCAAAATCACACATGGCTTCTGCTGATCATCGTCCGGTTCATGTTCCGGTGATGCCTCGTGAAGTGCTGCAATGGCTGCAGCTCAGCGCGGGCCTCACGGTGCTTGACGGAACGGTCGGTGCGGCCGGTCATAGTCAACTTATACTCAAAGCACTCGGCGAAACCGGGCAGCTGATTGGACTCGATCGAGATCCCATGATGCTCGCAATCGCGGAGCAAAAGCTTAAACCAGAAGAGAATACAAACTGTCGGCTCATTCGGTCCAGCTATGCGGAAGCATTCAACGTTCTTCAGAAACTGGATATTGCTGGAGTCGATCGAGTACTACTGGATCTTGGTTTGTCGTCGGATCAGCTCTCCGATCGGCAGCGTGGATTCGGTTTTGATGCAGGTGGTCCACTGGACATGCGATTTCAT
The DNA here is from genome assembly GCA_031429275.1 of Planctomycetota bacterium. Lineage (GTDB taxonomy): Bacteria > Planctomycetota > Planctomycetia > Planctomycetales > Planctomycetaceae > SXXK01. The sequence continues at coordinate 550 of JANOZG010000260.1, read as the reverse complement.
CCGCATGAAGGGCGACCAGCTGCCGAGTTATTACGAACACTGGAAGAGAAACAACTGGAAGACATTTTTCGGACCCATGGAGAAGAGCCAGCGGCCGCCAAGATAGCTTCTGAAATTGTCCGACGTCGTCGATTGGGGCAACTCATCACGACGGCGGAAGAACTGGAATCCTGTGTGTGTGGCGCAGTTGGCACTGCCCGCGCATCAGGAGGCCGTAACCCGGCAACTCGCGTGTTTCAAGCACTGCGAATTGCCACGAATGATGAATTGCAGCATGTGGAACGGATGCTGATCGAGGTCCTGCCGAAGATCCTGAATCCCGGTGGAATCGCGGTCATTCTGACATTTCATTCGCTCGAAGACCGTATCGTTAAAAACGCGTTCAAAGGACACCAGGGATGGCAAGTTCTGACAAAAGCGCCGCTCGAAGCGTCACCAGCGGAAATTCGACTCAACCCACGCAGCCGGTCAGCAAAGCTGAGAGCAGCACGGTGGCAGGGCAACTCCTGACCGCACTGAAAACCAGCGAAGCCCAACCCGCCAGTCATGA
>JANOZG010000259.1:0-5345 GCA_031429275.1 Planctomycetota bacterium | reverse complement strand
CACCTGCCGCCCCCCAGGCAAAACAAACCCCCACAAAAAAAACCACCAATCGCCCCGGCGGGCCCCACGCCCTCCCGGAAAATCAACATTCGGCGCAGGTCGAATTCTCCGCACAGGAGTATTCACCGACGCGCGACTTTGAAGTGGTTTGCGAAATCGACGGACACCAATCCGACGTCGTTGTTGTGCCTCATCAGCGCGGTGAGGACGGTTACTTCTTAATGCAGCTCACGCCGCCGGGATCAGCCGGAAACTGGCAACGCGAAGTGTTGCCGGATGGTGAGCCGTTGAATCTGGTGCTGCTGTGCGATACCTCGATGTCGATGGATTCTGAACAACGCCGTGAGCAGGCCGAGTTCGTGGCGGCGATGCTGGCGAGTCTCGGGCCCGACGATCATTTTCAGCTCGTGGCTGCGGATGTCGCAACCGCCTGGGCTTCGCCCGAACCGATGACGGCGACCGCAGCCAACATCGCGGCGGCATCGAAGTTTCTAAGCGACCGTGTGTCGCTGGGCTGGACGAATCTGGATCGTGCGTTCGAAGATGCGATCAAGAAATCGCCGGCGAATGCACACATCGTGTACATCGGCGATGGCATTGTGTCGGCAGGAGACACCGATCCGGCCGCGTTTGTGAAACGACTGCAGCAGTTGGTGAGCGGAGGGCGTCAGCCCTCCGGAACACCCAGCTCGCCGGGGAATCTCACGCTTCATGCGGTCACCGTCGGCAATGCCATTGATTCCGTCGTCATGCGGGGCATCGCGAATGTCGGCGGCGGTTCAGAGCGGTCCATCAGCGGCGAACAGACACCTCAGATCGCGGCTCTGGAATTGCTGAATGAGATCGCTCAACCGGGCCTGCGGGATCTGAATGTGGAATTCCGAGGTTTGAAAGTAGCGGCCGTTTATCCCGAGCGATTGCCAAACGTCGCTGCGGGGACTCAGCAGATTCTGGTCGGTCGTTATCTTCCCGAAGGCGCGGACCAGCAGGGTGAGATCATTGTCACGGGCAAGCGAGGCTCTGAAGAAGTCCGTTATGCTGCCAGAGTCAATCTCAAAGGTGCGGAGGAAGGAAACTCGTTCATCCCGCGACTGTGGGCTCGCGCTCATCTGGATCAGTTGCTGGCTCAGGGCGGCAGTCAGGCGGTGCAGGATGACATCATCCGGCTGTCGGAAGAATTCCACATCATCACGCCGTACACGTCGCTACTGGTTCTGGAAACGGACGCCGATCGTGAACGCTTCGGTGTGCAGCGTCGCTATGAAATGCGCGACGGCGAACGCTTCTTCGCCGACGGTCGTGACAACGCCAACTTTGATTTGTTGCAGCAGCAAATGAAGCGGGCGGGCGACTGGCGGTTAGGAATGCGGCGGCAGATCCTGAGCCAGCTTGCCGGGCTGGGGCGCGATGCGGCGGTGTTTCAGCAGCAGATACAGCGGCTTGATGAGTTGAGGAGTTTTTCATCTTCACGCGGCGCGTATCCGATGTCAGGGTCGCGGAGTGCCGGCGTTAGCCTTGGCGATGATGTTTTCTTCATGGACGACGGTGGCTATTTAAACGGAGGGCCTGGTGGTGGCGGTGGCAGTGGTTTCGGAGGCGGGTTTGGATCGAATGGCTCATTGAGTGAAATGGAATTCGACATGCCAATGAACGGCCCATCGTCCGATAAGTCTTCCTCGTTGAACTTCCTGGGTCGTCAGGAAGAAGATAAACAGCTCGAGGAATCTGACAGAAAAGATTCACTTGAAAAATTCGACGTTGATGAAGACTTGTTGATGGGGCTGGCAGACAAAAAAGAATCGTTCGACCGGTGGAACAGGGACTTTTCCGCCTTCGAATCTCTGGACGATAACGGCGTCTACGGGCCGGACGGGCTCTTCGATGGAAGGATTGCAAAGAAGGCAAAGGCCGCCAGTTTTCGTGGTCTGAGTCTAGCTGCAGATAAGTCAAACGCAATGTACGACGTCGACTACACCTACAACCAGCCCGACTATACGTCTTGGATCAACACGCTGTTTCCGGGGCTCGGCCCAGCGCCGGCAACCACGCCGGCTGAGCCAGTCAAAGATCCGGAACACTGGTCGCCGGAGGCGATCGCTCTGGCTAAAAGTTTGCTGCGGACGGATTCGCTGGTGGCCCTCGACGGCGGTATCGAGATGCACAGAGACACGGAACACCTTGACCCTCGATGGAGTCGCTCCAGCGGCCGCAGCGCGGATCAGGTGCTGTATTCACCGACAGCATGGCTCAGCCGTGGCAACAATGTCGGCGAACAGACGCTGATCAGCTATTGCGATGCCAATGAACGCAGCGTCTACTCACTCGCGTTTGGTCTTGGTCGAAGCCGCGCGGCTGTGGACAGCGAACTGAAGACGCCGCCATTCGGCTTGACGGATATGTCCCTGTCACCGCTGCAGCACCTTTACTCCAACTGGAACGCGGTGATGGAAGTCGCGGAAGAGAATCAGGTCCGGCTCATCCTGACAATGAAAGACACAACGAACGTCGTACGCCTCACCATTGACACGGCTCGTCATGTCCTGCTGAAACACGAAGTTCTCAGCGACGGCAAGGTGACGAGCACGACGTCCTTTGATGATTTTCTCGAACTGGCGGGCACCTGGTGGGCTCGCAGAGTTGTTTTGACCAACGATCAGGGACAGGTACTCTCTAATACGCAACTGAACCTTCGGGCCCTGACGAAGGACGAATATGCCCAGCGGCTGCAGCAACTTCTGACTGACAAACCGGCAGTGCAGTTCGTGCGTGAGCCGTTGCTGCGGATCAAGGTCGCTCGACAGAAAGTCGCGGACGGCACGGCGACATTTGATGATCGACTGGCCATGATTCTGCACAATGCGCAGATTCAGCAGTGGGAAGAAATGTGGAAGCATGTCGATGCCGCTGAAAAACTGGCTGCAGAAAACCCCGGTGTCCGCTGGATACGCACCGTTTTACTGGCCACGATTCGTCGCAATGAGGAAGCTCGTCAGCAGTTGATTGAGGAAGCTCAGCGGTTGGTGCCGAACGCGACGCAGGACGAAGTGTTTCTCGCAGAGTTCATCCTTGGCCACGCGAACACCGTTTCTGAAACACCTGAATTCTACGCCGTGCATCAGTTGCTCAAACCAGTCTACGCCCGACCGCTGGCGGACAAGGTTCCAGCGATTCCTCCGCGATGGCTGGATGACAACGCGGCTGAACAACGACTGCGCGACGGCATGGCACAACGGGTCATGGCTATCTGGAACGAACGGGAAGCGTCGAGTCAGGAACGGATGGGGAACGCGGAGGACGTTCTGAAACTGCGACGTGCGCTTGCCGAATCGATGCCATGGAATGTTCATTCTCAGCAGGATTACGCGAATCGGCTGGCCGCCGCCGGACAGCCGGATGAGGCTCTCGCATGGTTGCGGCAGGAACTGGCTCGGCCGGAACGCAGTCACTACGACGACGATGTGCTGCGAACTGCGGTTGCTGAACTGTTGCGCAATCAGGGCAAATGGGATGAGTTACAAAAATGGACGACCGAATGGATCGCCCGGAATCCCGAAACGAACTCGTACTACTCAGCGTATTCCTATCATCTGGCAGCGATGGTGTTCCATGATCAGCTCGACCCTGCGTACGCTCTTGCCGATCAATGGCTGAAGGAAGGCCGCGTGGAAGGAAAGATGACGCCGCTTCAGAGAATGCGATTTGATGCCGCGTTGAATTTTGCGAACGGACAGGCTCCGAATCTGAACTTCCAGCGAGTTGATGAGCGATGGTTTGCACCGCTGGCAGAGACCGCCCGATTCTTTGTCCGCCATCCGCACCACTTCGATATCGTGTCCCGTTGCGTATCGAACTACTATGTTGGTCAAAGTGATGTCGTCGATCAACTGCGCGGCGAATGGCTGACCATGCTGCGAAACGAAGGCGCGACGCTGTCCGCGACGCAATGGAGTTCACTCGTCGGCTGGACGCTGAACGGTCGGCTGGAGTTGACGGAACCAATCAATGACCGTAAACAACTGGATGCGACCGAGGTTCCCGACAGTGTCTGGGAACCAATCGCTGCGACACTCAGGCAGCGCTGGCTGCAGACCGAAGAGGAGGATCAAAAGCGGTTGTTCAGTGAAGCACAGGTGAGTGTCTACAGCGTCCGATTCCGTGACACGATGTTGTTGCCGTTCCTGCGGGAACGCATCGTCGCCGCTGTTGAAAGCGACAGGCCCGCCTATATCGCGGCATTGTTCGAGAACCTGCTGACAACGGCCTGGTCGAATGAAATCGAAACGGAAGCCTTTGCAGTGCTGCGACAGTTGAGTACGGAGGCCGATCCTTCGGAACGGCTGACAGTGGAATTGCCGGCGCTGTATCGCCTGGTTGATGCGATGCTCACAAACCGCATTGCGTCCGGCGAGAAACTGCTGCACGATCAGGGAGGGCTGGATCAGCTGACTCGCAAAGAGCTGGCAGAAAAGAAAGCCGAAATCCGCAAGTCAGCCCGCACGGAATTCGCCGCACGGCTGACAGAACTGGCCCGCGGATCTGACGAGCCAATGGCGGCCTGGTTTCGCATCGAACAGATCTGGCTCGATGTGCAACTTGGGCAAAACCTGGTCGAGGCCGAAGCCACGTGCTGGCAGATCCTCGGCGACTCACCGCCGAAGCCAAATGATGAGAACGACGCTGATGAAGCGGACGGCGATCCAGTGGCCGAAGATAAAGAATTGTCGGCATCAGAGCAGGCAAAGCAGTTCTTCGAGATGCAATTGAAGAGGCGCGCATTCGCAACCGTCATGAATCTGGCGGCTCGTTCGAAGGCTCCGGCGGAAAGTGTTCAGCGTTTGCTGAAGTACGTGGATGCCGGGATTGCCAACGGTGGCGAAGCCGCTGCTCCATGGCGACAGGTGAAATTCCGATTGCTCATAGCACTCGATCGGGCGGACGACCTGGAACGCGAACTTCGCGATTGGATTCGCGTCGATGTTTCAACTGCACCGTGGCGACAGATGCTGGCCCGCCTGCTGGCCGAACGCGGCAAGCTGGACGAAGCAATCCAGTTATTCGAAGCGTGCGAGAAAGACAAGCTGCTGACGGCGTCGGATTATCGCCTCTTGTCGGACTGGTATCTTGTGTCCAATCGCCGCGATGCCTATGAACGCTGCCGTATCGAATCCTTCAAACAGATGCCCGAAAACTCGTTGCAGCAAATGCTGTATCAGACTCAGAACCGCTGGTCGCGGTCCGATATTCCGCTGCCGAGCGAACTGAATGAGGACACGTTGTTTGCACTGCGAGCCCTGTTCGAAAAATCGGCATCTCCGGAAAACTATTTCCACCAGGTTCGGTCACTG
>JANOZG010000258.1:0-4437 GCA_031429275.1 Planctomycetota bacterium | reverse complement strand
GAAACGCTTCCATAAGTCTCTTCCTCCTCCATTTCCTCGAAAGTCATCTCCCATGAATAACTTGCCACAAGCACCGGCCAGAGACTGGCGGAAAACAATCAAAACTTTGGGAATTCGTGCCATGCTTCTCTGCGTCCTGGTGATCGTGCTGTTGATTGCTTTGATGGTGTCGAGAGCCTTGTGGATCAAGTCGCAACCGATACCCGTCGCCGCAATTCAGCTCCCGGAAGTGAATAAGGACAAGGTCGTTGAGGGAATTTCCGGAGCACTAAAAATTCCGACCCTATCTGCGAAAGGGGCATTTCGACCAGAGGTCTTCCTGAATCTGCATCGGTACCTCGAAGAACAATTTCCCCTGGTTCACTCAAAACTGCAGCGAGAAGTTGTCGGCGGTTTCAGTCTGCTTTACCGCTGGCCTGGAAGTGACCCTGCCGCGCAGCCGATCCTGCTGATGTCACATCTTGATGTTGTTTCTGTGCCCCATGATGAAGAAAGTCGATGGACTCATTCGCCCTGGAGCGGAGAAGTTGCTGACGGATACATCTGGGGTCGCGGCGCTATCGATGTGAAATGCGGAGTCCTGAGCCAGTTGGAGGCAGTGGAGCATTTACTCGGTCAGGAGTACGTTCCCAAACAGGACGTCTATCTGGCTTTTGGCCACGACGAAGAGGTCGGTGGTGACGACGGAAACCTGCAGATCGCCCTGAAGATGCGAGAACGCGGGGTGCGATTCCGTTTTGTACTCGATGAGGGAGGAGTCATTGTGGACGGAGCGATGCCCGGACTGAACGCGCCGCTCGCACTGGTAGCCGTGGCGGAGAAAGGCTATGCCACCATTCGACTGTCGGTCGATGTCGAGCCCGGACACTCATCAATGCCACCGGCCCATACGGCTGTCGGGATTCTGTCAGCCGCCGTGGCCAGACTGGAGCAACATCCTCTGCCCGCAAGCATGACTGGAGCGTTTGGCCTGATGCTGGATGCGGTCGCACCAGAAATGGACTTCATGCCGCGACTCATGCTCGCCAATCGAGATATTCTTGCGCCTGTTCTGCTGCAAAAGTTTTCGCAGACTCCGACACTGAACGCCCTCGCTCGCACCACAACGGCAGTCACAGTAATTCATGGTGGCCAGCATGAAGGCTCGCTTCCGGGACATGCGGAAGCCTTCGTGAATTTTCGCCTGCTGCCTGGCGATTCGCCAGAGTTCGTTTTGGACCAAACACGGAAGGCTGTAAACGACGTGAGAGTGCAATGCGAGTTTCGCCAGGGTGCTCCTCCGATACCATCGTCGTTTATCTCGGATCATCGCTCACCCGATTTTATGACGCTGCAGCGGGTCATCCGACAGGTTTTTCCTGGTGTGATCGTAGCTCCGGGCCTGGCGGTTGTTGCGACCGACTCTCGACACTACGAGGCAGTTGCTGACAACATCTATCGTTTCCTGCCCGTTCAACTTCAGGTCGAGGACTTACAGCGAATTCACGGTATCGATGAAAGGATCAGCTTGCAGAACTACCACCAGATGGTCCAGTTCATGATTTTGTTGATCCAACAACTGACGGAGTAAAGAACGGTCTAGTCTCAGTGGTGATTAGTGTTTAGTGCATGGAGAATCGAAATGTTGCGAATCGCACCGGATGAGTATCGAAGCCGCGTCGAGGCACTGCAGGCGGCAATAATGCACGCAGGTCTTGACGTGTTTATTGTGTCGGCCTTCGACAGTATTTACTACCTGACCGGAGCCGGGATTGAGCCTCTGGAAAGGCCTTTTTTTCTCCTCGTACGCCCACGCGGAGCGATGACGCTGATCGTCCCGAAACTCGACCATGAGCACATGAAGAAGGCTCACGGTGTCTTGCCTGAGAATATCCATACCTATTGGGAGTACCCTGCACCGGACGGGCGGCGCTGGTCAGATCGGTTGGGCGAACAACTCGGTGATGCTCAGTCAATCGGCATTGAGCCGATCCTCCGGCAGGAGATTGTCAATCAGCTTTTCGGTTACTCATTGCGACTGGAACCGCTCGTCGAGCGTCTCCGACTGATCAAGTCGCAGACGGAAGTGAAGATGATTGAGCGAGCAGCCATGTACGCAGACTATGGTGTTGAACGACTGCTGGCAACTTCCTATTACGGTGCCACGGTGGCGGAGGGCTTTGCAGAAACGCGAAGGGTCACTTCCAGAATCATTCGCGAAGTTCATGACTGGGAGCCATTGACAACCAAAACCATGATGGCCACCTGGGCAGCTCCCGGAAGCGCAATGCCTCATTCTGTTCCCGATCTCTGCGATCGACTTTGCGATGGCCCACATGTTGCGATGGTGCTGACAAGAGTCAACGGATACTCGGCTGAGAGTGAGCGAACGTACTTTACTGCCCCGCCATCGTCAGAATCCAGGAAGGCATTCGATGCCATGACAGAGGCTCGACGACTTGCGTTCGAACTGATTCGACCAGGAACGGCGTGCAGGGAACTGGATGATAGAGTCAATGAGTTCCTGCGAAAGGAAGGCTATGACAGCGATCAGCAACGGCTGCACCGAACCGGCCACGGCTTCGGTCTTGGCACTCATGAAGGTCCGTGGATTGCAGAGGGAAGCGAAGATCGACTCGCGGAAAACATGGTCATCAGTATCGAACCCGGGATTTACCTTGATGGAATCGGCGGCGTGCGGCACTCGGACACAGTTTTGGTCACCCGCGATGGTTTTCGACTCCTAACTCAGTCCGCAATGGACCTTGATTCGCTTGTCATTCGTAAATGGAAACCATTCACTCGGTGCAAAGGCTGGACGGTACGTCGCGCGTTAGGGCTAACCCCAAAAATGCGTCTGAAGCAATCAAAAACTGATTTGGCGTTTGCGCGTCGGCCAGGGCCTTGTCTGGTAGCTGCCGTTTCTCGCTCCTGTCGTGACCACCGACTCTGTTGGCGAAGTTCCGTTTGCCAAGTCGGTCGAGCAGACTGACGCATGTCTGGTAAGTCCGGGAACGCCAACATGGAGGTGTTGCCGATGCGTGTTCGGACGAAGCGCCATCCCTGGAATCTGGAAAAACTCGCCTCCCCGGTCGCTTCCAGCTGATCTATGCACCTCGCGGCAGATCCCACAGTTTCCAATTCAATCGCCCTGGCAGCTTACACTCAGCACGTCGCGTTTCATAATTGCCGTCGAAAAGCTCCGGCGATCCTATCGACTATTTTCCAGACGCGTGAGCGATTCTTGAATTCCGCTCTGACCATCAGCCGGGAATGCCGCTTGTCTTCTTCAAACACCTTCAATTGTTCTGCGGCAAAAGTCGCGTCGAAAATGTTCAGGTTCGCCTCAGCATTTAATCGGAATGAACGATCGTCAAAATTCGTGGAGCCGACCGACACCCAGACGCCATCGACGATCATCACTTTGCAATGGTACATCGTGGGCTGGTACTCGTAGATCTGGACACCAACATCAAGCAAATCACCCCAGCGAGATCGGCTGGCGCACTGCACGAATTTTTCATCCATGACCGGGCCAGGGACAATGATCTCGACATTTACACCTCGTTTTCGTGCCGCGACGAGCGTCTCAAGCGACAGGTCATCCGGCACAAAGTAAGCCGCCTGCAACCGGAGATCCTTTGTGGCCGACGCGATGGAAAGCAGGTACATCAGGCGGACACTCTCACTCCCCTCGTCGATTGAGCTCTTGAAGACCTGCGCCAGCGAATGTTTGACTTCGTGCAGTTGCGGAAAATAGTCTTCGCCATAGAGGACTTCTGCGCGCGTCCGGATCCAATTGTCATTGAATGCCGCCTGCATCTGGGCCACGGCGGGACCCTCGAGTTGAAAGTGAGAGTCACGCCAATGCTCCGCGGACTGGGCATTGCCACTCCACTCGTCCGCGATGCCCACACCTCCGGTGAACCCAATCCTGCCATCGACCACCAGGAGCTTTCGGTGCGTGCGATTGTTCATCCTTGTGATTGTGTACCAGCGCAGACGGTGATAACGCTCCAGTTCGACACCTGCCGCCTTCATTTGGTCCAGATACTTTCCATCAATTCTGCCCGTGCCAACCCAATCCAGCAGTACGTGTACTCTTACTCCGCTCTCGGCGCGCTCACACAAGGCGTCCGAGAATTGTTGTCCGATGTCACCGGACCAGTAAATGTACGTCTCAAAGGTAATCGACTTTTGCGCGGCACGAATGGCATCCAGCATTGCTGGGAATATCTGGTCCCCATTGTGCAGTGCTTTCACCTCATTACCAGTGAGAATCGCCGGTCCCAAAAGCTGCCCCATCGAGCGCAGGAACTGGGCGTCTTCCACCGCAAAACGGTGCTCGATACGATACCGGATTTGCTTTTCGCCGGTCCGCACATTCAGAAACAGGATAGTAGCACAACAGGTGACGACCACCGTGATCAAAATCGTAAGCATCAATTTGGTTTTCCC
>JANOZG010000257.1:0-5873 GCA_031429275.1 Planctomycetota bacterium | reverse complement strand
ACAATCCCGGCTGCTGCTGAGGAAGACTATCGCTGAAATCGTTTCCCGACCGGCGAAGGAAAACGAGATTCTCTGCCTCATCGATATCCGCCAGCGTCGAAAGCAATCCGACCGACATTTTCAGGTCGCTACAGCGTTCCTTAGTTTGGCTCAGAACGCGTTCCGTGCCCCAGTCGATCCCGGCGAAGATGCGAGGCTCCGGCTGGTTCATTCCGATCAGATAGTAACCCCCATCGGCTGCCGGTCCCAGCACGACATCATGTTGCTCCAACTGTTGCCAGGCATCGCTCAGGATCTCGGGCGACAAGTCCGGGCAGTCTGTGCCAATCACGACGACGTGTCGGGCTCCTTCGTTCAATGCCGTTTCGATCGCACCATGCATTCGCTGCCCAAGATCATCGCCCTCCTGCGCTCGCCAGTTCGCGGCACACTCTGCAGAAAATCCGGCAGCAGCATTTGAATCTCCGCCCGTGAAACGAACCTCCACATCAACGGACAATCGTCGCGAATGCAGAGCTGCTTTGTGTTGATCGGCCATCCGCAGAGTTCTGCGAAGCAGTGTCGCATGAACAGCCGTCGCGGCCGACGCCCCCAGTGCGGGAATAAGTCGCGTCTTGACTCGTCCCGTTTCAGGAATCCGCGTCATGACGATCAGTCTTCGTGCGCTCACACTCGCAGACGTCAATGTCGCCTCGATCGTCGAAGCGATCGGAGCAAGTGAAGCCTCGGGATTGAAGTCTGACTGAACCAAAACGGGCAGCTCCGGACGAAAACAAATGATGGCGACTATCGAGTCCACGCGAGCCATTTGCGGAACAGCGATTTTACCAGCGGTGTGAGTCGTGTGCGATTGAACTGGTCACCGAGTTTGCGAATGGCTTCTGCCTGAGTTGGATAGGGATGAATTGTGCTGCCCAGTTTCTTCAGGCCCAGACCATGCGTCATGGCCAGAGTGATCTCAGAAATCAGGTCACCGGCATGAGTCGCGACGATCGTGGCTCCCAGTATTCGATCCGTCCCTTTCTTCGTATGCACTTTGACGAAACCTTCCGTTTCACTGGCCAGAATAGCGCGGTCGATGTCAGCAAAATGCTGGATGTATGTGTCGATTTCTATGCCCTGCGCTTTGGCATCCTTTTCATACAGGCCGACATGGGCGATTTCGGGAGACGTGTAGGTACACCACGGAATCGTCAATGCACTGGCTTTGGCGCGACCTTTAAAGAGTGCGTTTTGAATCACGATGCGGGCCATGAAGTCGGCGGCGTGAGTGAACTTGAATTTCGAGCAGACATCGCCGGCCGCGAAGATGTCTGGATTGGTCGTCTGCAGACGATCGTTGACCCGCACGCCGGTGCGAAGATCGAACTCGACTCCCACCGTTTCGAGTCCCAGATTCTGCACGTTGGGGGCTCGACCTGCCGACACGAGCAGTTGGTCAACCGCTTCATCGTATTGCTGACCTTGCGATGCGACCGACAGGCGAATTTCCCCATCCTCGCGGCGAAGTTTCAGCTCCTTCCCGCAACACAAGAGCTTCACGCCGTCGCGCTGAAGTGACTTGCGAACGATTTCAGAAGCGTCCGCATCTTCCAGCGGCAATAATCCATCAGCGGATTCAACAAGGAGCACTTCTGATCCTAGATTGACGAAGGCCTGAGCCAGTTCGCAACCGATGGGACCGGCTCCAATAATTCCTAGCCTCTTCGGCAATTCTGTCAGTGAAAAAACTGATTCATTGGTCAGATATGGCACTTGATCCAGACCGGGGATCGGTGGAGCCGATGCGCGAGCTCCGGTGGCGATGACAGCCTTTTTGAAGTGCAGCGTCTGATCGTTCACCTGAATCGTGTTAGCACCCGTGAACCGGCCTCCTCCCAGAAAGACATCGACACCAAGATCACGAAAACGTGCGGCCGAATCGTTCGGACTGATCCGAGCCCGCAACCGCCGCATGCGTTCCATCACGCGACCAAAATCCGCAGTTGTTCCTGCTGACACATCGATGCCGAATTCATCCGCCTGCCGCACCGTTCGAGCCACGCGCGCCGCACTGATCAGTGCCTTGGAAGGAACACAGCCAACGTTCAGGCAGTCGCCACCCATTAACTCGCGTTCAATCAGAGCAACTTTAGCCCCCAGTCCAGCCGCGCCAGCCGCCGTGACCAGTCCGGCCGTTCCAGCGCCGATCACGACGAGGTTGTATCGTCCGTTTGGCGTTGGATTGACCCAGCCTTGCGGACGAACGTGCGATTCCAGTTGCTGATTGTGTCCATCATGCGGCTGAAGTTGAATAAGTTCCGACATTCTGATTCCCTATTGACCCCTTGATACAAAATCCGGCTGAGTCGCGGACGGCCGAAGTCGTTGGATCGTTTTCTTCAGCAGCAGTGGCACAAGACCAAGAAGAACGAAGGCGACCAGCAATTGCGGCGACAGGATGCCTGTGGCTCCTTTCTCCGCAAGCGTTGCAAGATCAGGAACACTCGAGCCAGCATAGACGAACACGGCCGTACCCGGAAGCATGCCCAGCTGGCTCACCCACCAGAACGTTCGAGTTCGCACTGGAGTCAGCCCCATGACGACATTGATCACGAAGAACGGAACGGCCGGAATCAGTCTCAGCATGAATAAGTAAAACGCACCCTCTCGCTCAAGTGCCTGATTGGTGGTTGCCAATCGCTCTCCGAATCTGCGTTGAATCGAATCTCGCAACAGAAAGCGACTGGCCAGAAACGCAACAGTCGCTCCGCTGGTGGAGGCAAAACTGACCAGCAAGACGCCGCGCCAAAAACCAAACAGCCATCCACACAGAAGCGTCAATGCGACTGCTCCAGGCAGCGAAAACCCTGTCACGGCCACGTAGATCAGGAAGGCCATGCCATAAACCAGAATCGCACGATCCTGTTGCAGACTGCGTAGCTGTGTCTCTTTTTCAGCCAGATGCTGAAGCGAAAGTGAATCGCGAAACTGGACGTATCCGATCGCCGCCAATGCAACGATCACCACCAGAACCAGGAGTTTCTTCCAGGGCGTGGTCGAAGCAGGATTTGTTGGCGTTGGAGTTTCCATGGATGAACGATGAGTAAAGTACTAACTGAGTGATAACCGCTACTGAAGGCTTCCCGAGCAGCTCGATCCGGCTCCAGCTGTACAGCCGAAACAGTGCTTGCCCGTAACGATATCGCGATGTCGCAATTCGTCGATCATCCCATCGCGCAGTTCGAGAATATTTGTTGGTCTGGCCGCTGGTCCGCCAGCACCATTTGCTGCGGGTCCCATCACTCCCAGTTCCAGCATCTGGTTGAAGTCGCAATCAAACAGGTTTCCCAGCCAGTCTACCGACAACATGGAGCGGCACATCAGCCCGTCGATGGTTGCAGGATTGAAGGCGTTGACCAGTTTCTGCATATAGGCGTCGTACTGACCGCTTTCAGCGAGGTCATCCAGAAATCGGCTGATTGGCATGTTGGTGATCGTGAACAGTTGCGTGAATTCAATCCCGTAGCGGCTTCGTAGTTCCCGCCGATAATCGCCTTCGAGTTTCTGTTGTGAGGGAGGAAGTGAGTAGCCGGTGGGATTGTAGACGAGCGTCAATTGGAGTGACGAGTTCGGCATGCCATATCCCAGCGCGTTCAGTCGTCGCAGAGCTTCCAGAGAACGCTGAAAGACTCGATCTCCTCGTTGCTTATCGACGTTGGCTTCCAGATAACAAGGCAGCGAGGCCACGATTTCGACCTCATTCTCGGCAAGAAATTCGGGCAGATCGGTAAACCCGCTCGCCACCAGAATTGTCAGATTGCAGCGGTCGATCACTCGGCAGCCCAACGCGCGGGCACCGGTCACCAGTCGTCGAAACTGCGGGTTCATTTCAGGAGCACCACCGGTGATATCCAGCGTCGAGATGCTGGCCGACTGCAGCAGGCTGAGACAAGCATCAGCGACTTCTTCTGACATGCTCTCACGGCGATCCGGCCCTGCATCGACATGGCAATGCGTGCAGGTCTGGTTGCAGACTTTGCCCACGTTGATCTGCAGCACGTTAATGCCACTCGCCCGCAAAGAGCCACATCCTCGCTGGGCCAGCACGCTCTGAAAAGTCGGCGTCTGCTGATCTTCATTCAACAGAGCGACCTGCTGTCGAGGATCAGCCAGACGGCTGCCGGAACGCAATAGCGTCAACTCAACCATATGTACCTCATTTTGGTGCTCTGGGGAACTTTGCTTCCGGGTTACTGAATCAGGCGTTTAATTTAACTTAACCCGTGGCTGACGCGTTTAGAAGTTGCGATGTTCAGTCCCTTCTCCCCCACAATAGGGGGAGAAGGTGGCCGACAGGCCGGATGAGGGTGCTTTCAATCAATTTTGTGTGAGAAAAAAGCCCCCTCACCCTGGCCCTCTCCCCCAAGTCATTTGCGGAAATGCGACATGGCAATACAGCGTTAACCCGCGCAAACGACTTGGGGGAGAGGGGACTCAATAAGATGACACTTTGCCAAACTCGCAACTTCAAAACCGACAGGCTTGGCCGAGCGGAAAACCTGGCCTGTCGGCCACGGGTTATACGGAGAACAAATTCAGCAACGGGCTTCATCCGGACTGCAGCAAGGGCCGACAGACTCGGATGTCGCGTCGTAGTCCTGCCCCTTCGTTTCCTTCGGAGAGCGAACCTTGTTCCTACGGCAATCGAAGGGAACGGCATCCGCGAGCGGAATCGATTCACGCGGTTCGACCGCTTCGAACAGACCTTTGTACGGAGCCTGCTGCAGCAAGCGAAACGTCTTGTCACACGTCGCTGTGCGAATTCCTCTGTGGTACACATGACCATCGTCGTCTTCTACCTTTTTGAAGGGGCCTCGATAGACGATCGCCTGATTTCGTTCCAGGCACGGGCCTTGTTTCCCTTTATAAGCCACGACTGTCAGAGACCGAAATTCGATGCCCTCAACCGTTCGCCACGGTTCAACCTGACGCTTTGCGATTTCAATTCCATGAAAGCCCGCTTCTTCAAAAGCCTGCAGGAAAAGATCTTCGCGGAAGGCGCCCGAGATGCAGCCGGACCAGAGTTCAGGATTGTCCTGAAGATGCGACGGAACATCTTCGTCGGAAACGATATCGCTGATCGCTGCTCGGCCACCGTTTCTTAACACGCGAAAGATTTCTGCGAACAGTTGATGGCGGTCCTGTTGTCGCACAAGGTTGAGCACGCAGTTTGAAACCACACAATCGACAGAATCACTCGAAATCATCGGCTGGTCGCGTCGCAATCGCTCTTCCACATTACGCAGAGTCAGCCAGCCAGCCGGATCAGACACCGGATGCTGGCTGAGTTCGCGTCCAAGCAGATCCAGATCCAGCTGCAGGTCCTGAATCATTCCGTAGCGAAAATCGACGTTGCCATAACCAATTCGCTCCGCGACCGACGTCTGATATTGGCGAGCCAGTCCCAGCATTTCACGATTGCAGTCGACGCCAATCACTCGCCCGCGTTTGCCAACAACCTGCGACATGATATAGCACAGCTTGCCGCCGCCAGAACCGAGATCGACGACCGTCTCGCCTTCGCCGACAAAGCGAGTGGGATCACCGCAGCCGTAATCACGTTCCAAAATCTCCTGCGGAATCACCGACAGAAAATCCCCCGCATAGTCGACTGGGCAGCACAGCGCTTCCTCGCGAGCATTCGCTGCTGCCGCGTAACGATGATAGACCGAATCTTCGGCTGTCTTGACCGCCTGGCCTCCAGACTGAGACATAGTGATTTGTTCCTTCACTGAGAAAAGAGTGCCTTCAGGATCTCACGTCGTCGTAGTGGATTTCCCCGGAAATCCCTTCGCACTGGAATTCTGGCGAATCCCACTACGACTCCGTAC
>JANOZG010000256.1:0-2717 GCA_031429275.1 Planctomycetota bacterium | reverse complement strand
CTCGGAGGCCAAGATAAGTGGTCGTCACTACATCACGTTTCGAGATCTCAAACACGGTGGTTTTCAAAATTCAATCTCAAAAACACGAGAAACTATTTTCGCGATACACCGGATTTCCACTCGTCTGGGGAAGTCGGGCTAACATAGGGCCATAGCAAAACCTTGAGTGGAGTCCAAACGCGGTTCTGCGACTTGCGGAACACCAGCAGTACTTGCCGGTCTTAGGGCTGTATCGGTGAGTTTTCAGTCCTCGGATTTTGTCGATGGAGTTCCGCTCGCGATGGCCGATCAAAGTTTTCTCACGACACGATTGCGAGCCAAATTCAGCATTAATGCCAATATGCCATCCATCGAACTCGGTGACGGCCAAAGAGGTACGCAAAACTTCGGTGCGCACCGTGACAGAGTTAGTCATGGCTCGGTATGATTATCCGAGGCGTGGTGGCGGAAGATGGTTTCTTCAAATCTTGACTGCTGGGGTCACATCAACGGGTGTCACATCAACAGGCGTCGCATATTACTCTCGCTTCATGTTGTGAAAATGCGCTCGACCAACAGGGCACTTCTATGTCGAGCTAGCAATGTGTACCCAGTGCTGCAAAAATCCACCGTCAAGTACCTAAATTCAATTCCAATGCTGTAGCCATGACAATTCGTTGGGACATTCGCGAGCACTTGACGCTCGGAGCTTTTCTCCTCAAGTGGCTTGCGATCAGCATTCCATCGGGGGCGATGGTTGGTACGGCAGTGGCGTTTTTTCTGTGGTCGCTGGATCGAGTTACAGAGATTCAGTGGCAATACCCATGGTTACTCTACCTGCTGCCAGTGGCCGGAGTGATTTCGGGATATCTCTATCATCGATTAGGCCAGTCGGCAGAAGCTGGCAACAATCTCATCATGGAGCAGATTCACGAGCCGGGCGGTGGTGTGCCCACGCGA
The DNA here is from genome assembly GCA_031429275.1 of Planctomycetota bacterium. GTDB lineage: Bacteria > Planctomycetota > Planctomycetia > Planctomycetales > Planctomycetaceae > SXXK01. Next base: position 1,778 of record JANOZG010000256.1, on the reverse strand, counting down.
ATGGCTCCGCTGGTGCTGATTGGAACGTTGATCACTCATCTATTCGGAGGCTCCGCAGGTCGTGAAGGCACGGCTGTGCAAATGGGAGGAAGTATCGTCGCAACGCTCGGCCGCTGGATGAAACTTAATGACGGTGATATGCGTATTCTGCTTACCAGCGGAATTGCGGCAGGGTTTGGAGCGGTCTTTGGGACGCCGTTGACTGGAGCGATTTTCGCAATCGAAGTTCTGACATTCGGCCGTATGAATTATCAGGCTCTGATTCCCTGTCTCATTGCGAGCATTGCTGGGGATCAGATCAACACTGCATGGGGTGTTGGGCACACGGCTTATGAAATTGCATGGGCTGCTGAACAGGCACGGTCGCAGCTGGGTATCGCGTTCGATGGTCTGCTCGCTGGCAAAGTTGCGATCGCGGCGGTGGGCTTCGGTCTCGTCAGTGTTCTGTTCGCTCAGCTGACCCACGGCATTGTCTGGGCATTCAAACGCACGGTGCAAATATCATGGCTGAGGCCTGCTGTGGGTGGAGTCGTTGTCATATCGCTTACGCTGGCTCTGGGTCATCGTGACTATTTGGGATTGGGCGTGAACCCGAATCCAGGCACACCAAACGCCGTCACCATTCAGTCGTGTTTCCTGATCGGCGGAGCGGCGATGTTCAGTTGGTGGTGGAAACTGCTGTTCACGGCCGTAACTGTTGGAAGCGGTTTCAAAGGTGGTGAAGTCACGCCGCTGTTCTTCATCGGTGCTGCCCTTGGCCATGTGCTCGGCAGTGCGCTCGGAGCTCCTGTCGATCTGATGGCGGCTTTGGGGTTCGTTGCGGTCTTTGCAGGAGCGACCAATACACCGCTGGCATGTACGATCATGGCGATTGAACTATTTGGACACAGCAGTGGAACTTTGCTGAATGCCGGTTTCGTAGTTTACGCAGCCATCGCGTGTTTCGTGTCGTGGCTTGTTAGCGGTCGTTCAAGCATCTACTACGCTCAGCGAATCGGCGATGTGGCAGGTACGAAATGACAGATGCAGATGAATCTTAAACTTCGCCCAGGTTCACACGATTGAGCCGCTAGATTGAGCCGCTAGACTCGGAACTCGCTGCAAGATTCACTACAGTCCCCAGCCTGATCAATAATCTCCCCGCCATCGAAAGTACTGAACATGCTTCGCCACGACAATCGATCATTCGACCAGCTGCGTCCTGTCAAGATTCAACGAGGCTTCGTTAAGACAGCGGCCGCCAGCGTTTTGATTGAAGCCGGGCAAACCATGGTGTTGTGCACGGCCAGTTTGGAACGCACCCTGCCGCCCTGGCGAAAACCCAGGAAGGAAGGCGAAGTTCCATTGGGCTGGGTCACGGCCGAGTACAACATGCTTCCGGGCAGCACGACACCTCGCAAACAACGTGATCGCAGCAAGGTTGATGGCCGGACGACGGAAATTCAGCGCCTGATCGGACGCAGCTTACGAGCTGTCGTGGATTTTGCCGCACTTGGAGAAAACACGATCACGATCGATTGCGATGTCCTGCAGGCCGATGGTGGAACTCGGACGGCCAGCATCACAGGTGGATTCATTGCTCTGGCCGACGTCGTTCATCAGCTTGGACTGGCGAAACCAGTGCTGCTCGATACCGTTGCAGCCATTAGTGTCGGCGTGGTCAACGGTGAATCGGTGCTGGATTTGGACTACGTCGAAGACAGCAGTGCTGAAGTTGATATGAATGTTGTGATGACAGGGTCTGGAAAATTCATCGAAGTTCAGGGCACCGCTGAAGG
>JANOZG010000255.1:0-11766 GCA_031429275.1 Planctomycetota bacterium | reverse complement strand
TGTCAAAGCGGATCAGTCGCTGGTGACACAGTTTCGCAAGGCTGACTACGAAACGTTGGGCATGGGGAAATTGTGGCACGGCGGGCTGGGGTTTACTTCACAATGGACGGCAACAGGAGGGAAGGAACACACAGCTATTTCAGCAGGCGAGAAGTTCGAAGACCGCAGCATTGGTGGAATCAGATTCGGCGTGTTGGGTGCTGGCGATGAAGCCGTGCCTGATACTGCGATCGCTGACTACGTGATTGATGAATTAAGCAAATCGCATGAGAAGCCGTTCTTCCTGACCGCCGGTTTTCATAAACCCCACATGCCATGGAACGTGCCGAATAAATATTTTGACATGCATCCGCTGGACCAGATTCAACTTCCGCCAACGAAGGACGGAGACCTGAGCGACATCCCGCCTGCGGGAATCAAGATGGCGAAACCGGATGGGGATCATAATCAGGTGCTGGAATCCGGTCGTTGGAAAGAAGCTGTCCAGGCCTATCTCGCCGCGATCAGTTATCTCGACGGACAAGTTGGCCGTCTACTTGATGCACTCGAAAAATCACCGAACCGTGACAACACAATCATCTGCCTCTGGGGCGATCATGGCTGGCATCTTGGTGAAAAGGAACACTGGCGAAAGTTTGCTCTGTGGGAAGAAGCAACCCGCGCGCCGTTCATCTGGGTTGTGCCGGGCGTCACGAAGGCCGGAAGCACTTGCAGTCGTCCTGTGGACTTTATGAGCATCTATCCGACGCTGTGCGATTTGGCGGGCGTGGCAATTCCGTCGCATGTGGAAGGCGCGTCGATCCGATCGCTGCTTGCAAATCCCGATTCAACTGAGCCGCATTTTGCAGTCACAACATTTGGCCGAAACAATCACGCAGTTCGAGATGATCGATGGCGATTTATTCGATACGCCGACGGTGGCGAGGAACTCTACGATCACACGAACGATCCTTATGAATGGACCAACGTCGCAGCGCTGCCGGAACATACGGATCTGAAAACGAAGCTCGCGGCGAATTTTCCGACAGTGAACAATCCGGAGAGCAAAGGCGAACGTGCGGAAAAAGCGAAGGGCAAGAACGGAGGAAAGAAGAAGCAAAAGGCAAAGGAGGCTCAGGCGGCGAATCGATCGAATCTGAAACAGTTGTACCCGGCGGCTGAGTTGTACCGGGGGGCTGACGCCGCCCCGCTCGCCGAGCGCGAACTCGAAGCGATGCCGGTTTCTCTGCGGACGGATACCAAGCGACCGACAAACATCGTCTTCTTTGTGGTTGATGATCTGGGGCAGCGGGATCTTGGCTGTTTCGGGAGCACATTTTACGACACTCCGCATCTGGATCGACTCGCTGAACAAGGCGCGTTGTTTCCGAATGCGTACGCAGCGTGTCCGGTCTGCTCGCCGACTCGAGCCAGCATCATGACAGGCCAATACCCGCAACGCACGGGGATTACTGACTACATCGGTGCGGCCCAACCAGATAAATGGAAACGAAACACGCCACATTTGCCTGCACCATATGCGGAGCATCTGGCTCTCGAAAACGTCACAATCGCAGAGGCTCTGAAGGCCCACGGATATGCGACATTCTTTGCAGGCAAATGGCATCTGGGTGGCGAGGGATTTTCGCCAGAGGATCAGGGTTTCGATATCAATCTGGGCGGGCTCGAACGTGGAGGTCCGTATGGCGGCAAAAAATATTTTTCTCCGTACGGAAATCCAAAACTGCCGGACGGTCCGGAAGGTGAACACTTGCCGGATCGCCTGGCATCGGAGGCTGCAAAGTTCATCGATACAAATCGCGACAAACCATTCTTTGTGTATCTGCCGTTCTACGACGTTCACACGCCGCTAATGGCGCGACCTGACCTCGTCGAAAAGTACAAGGATAGAAGATCACATCTCAAACAAACTGATGTGTTCGGTGATGAACCGCCCCGCAAAGTTCGATTGACTCAGGACCATGCGGTCTACGCTGGCATGGTGGAAGCCATGGATCAGGCGGTTGGAAAAGTCGTTGCCAAACTGGATGAACTTGGTCTCAGCGAAGACACTCTGGTGATCGTGACCAGCGATAATGGGGGTCTGTCAACCAGCGAGGGTTCGCCGACGTCAAATCTTCCACTGCGAGCAGGCAAAGGCTGGCTGTACGAAGGCGGCAACCGAGTGTCACTCATTATGCGATGGCCAGGCATGATTTCGCCCGGAATGGTGAATGAAACTCGCGTGATCAGCCCTGACTATTTTCCGACGATTCTGGAAGCCGCTGGATTGCCGCTGGAGCCCGATCATCACAAGGACGGTGTGAGCCACGTTGCGTCACTGAAATCCGGCAAGCCAACTGGCAATCGCGCGATGTTCTGGCATTATCCTCATTACGGCAATCAAGGTGGCGCGCCAGGCGCGGCGATTCTTGATGGTGACTGGAAACTCATTGAGTGGTTTGATAGCGACACGATTGAATTGTTCAACCTGGCAGCAGATCCCGGTGAAACGAAGAACGTCGTGGCCGAAAATATGGAACTCGCCGAGCGTTTGCAGGAAATACTTCATGCATGGCAGTCCGACGTCGGTGCTGTGAACACGGCACTGAATCCGGATTACGATTCATCAAAGAAAAGCGGTCGCGGGTAGGAATTGCGGCAATTAAAGCTCTGCTTCTTTGAACATCCGTTTTGGACAGCGAAATTCGACATGGTTTTTGCCACATATATTGCTCCGTTTGCAGACTATCCCTCACTTCAATTGTGGGTGCTGCAGGTACTGGAAACACTGCCATTGCACGTTCAAAACGACTTTCTTCAGGACGAACGTTTTGGAGTGGCGATTGACAACTACGAACCTGGAGTTGGCTGGACGTTGTGGATGCCGACGCCGGGGCCGTTGGGAAGCGGCAGTCGTTGTGTGGTATTGCGACCAAAACTGGAAACCGCTTCGGAGCAATTTGCGAAGTATGTGATCGCTCATGAATTCGCTCATGCGTTTCTTCGCAATGGCGGATGGGGCGAAATCACAGACATCGAAGAAGCCGCTGATGCACTGGCGGCGTACTGGGGATTTGTCCGGCCGCAACATTCGGGTTGGGTGAAATAATCTCTGCGCAGGATGCTGCGCTCGGCGAGCGGGGGACGTGAGCCGACGTCACTCCTCTGATTGATAACGACGTTCAAATCGCAATCAGGGGACTTAGCACCGGCGCAGAAACAAGCGTCGGCAACTTGCTCCGCATGAGTTAGGATGCAGCGGCTCGTGTTGACGGGAAGGAGAACGTTTTCGAAAGGCAGCCAGGATGGCGTTTGTGTTTTCAGGAAAGTATGCGGCGGATGTTGAGGCCACTGCACTCGCATTTTATGAGACGCTGTCCGAGAAGGATCAGCGGCGTTATGTGGCCGTCGAAGCGCAGCGGATGGGGTTTGGCGGAATGGAGTATCTGGCAGGCGTCTTCGGCTGTTCCGTGAAGACGATTGAACGCGGAATGAAAGAACTCAATGCGTTGCCCAACGATCCGGCGGCTGGGCGCGTGCGTCGTCCCGGCGGAGGTCGAAAAAAAAGTCAATAGTGATCCGCAGCTTGAGGAAAATCTGAAATCGGTGCTGGATGAACGCACGGCAGGCGACCCGCATGACGATCTTGTCCAGTTTACAGAAATGACACCGCCGCAGATTTCCGCCGCCGTGACGGCCATGGGGACACCGGTCAGTCCTGGCATCTTTCGCAACTGGCTGGACGATGAAGGACTCGCACTGCACAATATGGAAAAGAATCTGGCGGGTGGCGAATCGGCAGACCGAGATGCTCAGTTTTGTCACATCGAGAGACTGAAGCGAAGATACCTGAAGGTCGGCAATCCCGTGTTCTCCATTGATACCAAGGCCAAAGAACATCTGGGGCAATTGTTTCGCCAGGGCCGAATCTGGACGCAAAAAGCGTTTCACTGTTTTGACCATGACTTTCCCAGTTGGGCCACAGGAGTGGTGATCCCGCACGGCATCTACGACCTGGCGTTGAATCTGTGGCACATCAACATCGGATTGAGCCATGACACCAGCGAGTTTGCGTGTGATAGTTTTCGATGGTTCTGGAAGTGCATTGGTCAGCAGCGTCATCCGTACGCGACAGAGATCCTGATCTTATGCGATGCTGGTGGCAGCGCAACGAGGACAAAGTCAGGGACCCTCTGAATGACTGACATTGTCGCCGATACCGACACGGTTTCATTTCTCTTCCGTGGCGACAGCCGTGAACAGTTTTCCCTGCCCTACGTTCTGAATCATCGCTGTATCATTTCGTTCATGACATTAGCTGAACTGGAATTTGGCGTTCTTCGAGCAAACTGGGGAGAAGGCTGGGCTGGGCGACAAATAGCAATTTGTTCGATTTCTCAAGAATTTGATGACGTCATTTCTGTTCCGAGGGAAACATCAATTTCCGGATCTGTCTGCCGAGCCTGCTTTCAATGGCGATGACTTGGACTTAAGCAATCCATGTGGTATCAGGACCGTTTTGTGGCTTTTTGTGCTTTTTGTGGCTAGAAAACAAGTCGTACGCAATCGTAGTTTTGCTGGCCACGAAAAACACGAAGAGACACGAAAAAAATCGCAGCACCATTATCGTAAGTTCGGACATTCGCGATTCGTCCGTGAGTTTGCAAACCAATCAGATATAGCGATTGATCAAATTCTCAAGCATCTCCTGACGACCGCTGGTGTTTGGAGCAGCTTCGCCTTTTTGGAGAATGTATTGCTCCAATTCATTCATATTCGTCAGACCATTTTCGATCTTCCTGCCAATGCCGCTGTCGTAGCTTTGGTAACGCTCTTTGACAAAGTCTGTCAGAATACCATCAGCTCGAATTGCAGCTGCGATCTTTAGACCGCGTGCGAAAGCATCCATGCCACCGATGTGAGCGTGAAACAGATCGATTGGATCGATACTTTCTCGACGCACCTTTGCGTCAAAGTTGGTACCACCAGGTGACAAGCCCCCTTGTTTCATGATCACCAGCATCACCTGTGTTGTCAGATAAATGTCGGTTGGGAATTGATCCGTATCCCATCCCAACAGCAGGTCTCCCGTATTAGCATCGATGCTGCCGAGCACACCCTGAATCGAAGCGTATTCCAGTTCGTGCATCATCGAATGGCCAGCCAACGTGGCATGGTTCGTTTCGATATTCAGCTTCACGATGTCCAGCAATCCGTACTGACGAATAAAATTCAGGCATGCAGCCGCATCAAAATCGTATTGATGCTTTGTCGGTTCCTTTGGCTTTGGTTCAAACAGGAACTGTCCCTTGAAGCCAATCGATTGTGCATAGTCGTTTGCCATATGCATGAACCGGGCGAGATGATCCAATTCTCGCTTCATGTCAGTGTTGTACGACGACATGTAACCTTCGCGGCCACCCCAGAAAACGTAGTTTTCGCCGCCAAGGTCATGGGTAACCTCAATCGCTTTTCGCACCTGCCCCGCCGCATAGGCAAAAACGTCGGCGTTTGGGCTGGTCGCTGCTCCATGCATGAAGCGAGGATTTGAGAACAGGTTTGCTGTTCCCCACAACAGTTTAATTCCGCTGCTGTTTTGAGCATCCTTGAGACTCGCAGCAACGGTGTCCAGATTCGCGTGGCTTTCTCTCAGAGTTGCACCTTCCGGAGCAACATCGCGATCATGGAAGCAGTAATACGGCACGCCAAGCTTCGTCATGAATTCGAACGCCACGTCAACACGACGCAAAGCGTTGTCCAAAGAATCCGTACCATCGTCCCATGGACGTTGCAGAGTTGGCGCTCCGAAAGGATCGCTACCATTGCCTCGAAATGTATGCCAGTAACAGACTGCAAACCGCAGCCAGTCGTTCATTGACCGACCTTCCACCAGTTCAGCAGCGTTGTAATGACGAAAAGCGAGCGGATTTTTGGACAGTGGTCCTTCGAACTGGATTTTATCGACTTTTGGAAAATAACTGACCATTGGTAACGACTCTTTCAGATTTACTTTGGTGCAGACGGGCAGTCTGCATCGTCGAATTGACGACGATTTAACGATGAATGTGTGCTTCGTGTTCTTATCTGCAACACGGATTCGCGATCTTAGCAGTCTGCAAAAAGGATTGAAGGGACCACGGATTAGCAGCACTCCGAACATTGCGGGTATTTGTCAAAGTCCACCCTGTCTCGCGAAAGCACCGTAACTCCGCAACCTGACGAGAAAGTTCCATACTTCGCGGGATTGGACAATCTGCCTTTGCCTTCGGATTGAATTGTTTACGTAAACCCGATACTTTGTAGTGTTTAGAACTCATCAATTGCGTTGCAGGAGAATCAAATCTTCTGCCGTAAACGGGCGGAAATCCACAAACGCCGTCCCTTTTGAATGCCTTTGGTACAACTTCCTTTTCTGACCTGCAATTCAGGCCACTCCATGCTGTTCAAAAGTCTCGGCGATCTTGCCGCTCACAAAGCCGTCTTGATTCTGCTGGGCTGGGGTGCACTGCTGGCAGTCTGCATTTGGGCCGCGCCAGACCTGACCGCGGTCGCACAGAACGGCGAATTCGCGTTTCTGCCGGAAGACGCAGAGAGTCGCATCGCAGAACTTAAATCCAAAGAAGCCTTCCCGACGGACCTGCGAGAGAGCAACGTAGTCCTTGTCGTGCGCCGAGAGGATCCAGATGGCCTGTCTCAGGAAGATTACGATTTCCTTTCAAAGTCAGTTGTGCCCGAAATCTATCGAATCACGGGATTGCCGACACCTGATCAGCTACGCGACGAAAGCGAAGAGAATCTGAAGGCGTTTGAACTGGCAGCCAAAAAACGCGTCGCTCAGGAAATTGTCTCATTTGAGGACAAGAAGGTTGGCGAGATGTTCGTCAGCGACGACAAGCAAGCGACATCGATCGTGATTTGGCTCCGCACGGAGTTTCTTGATCAGTCAAACACAAAAATTGTTAATGAGATCGAGACCTTCGTCGACAAGTTAAAACATACTCCAAAGGGATCCGGAGAACCTTCACTTCCAGCGGGCATGGAAATCTCCATGAGCGGCACAGCCACGTTCGGCCGCGATATGATCGAAGAATCCCGCAACAGCGCTAAATCAACGGAAAAATGGACCGTACTATTGGTTGTTGGCTTGTTGATCATTATCTATCGGGCGCCGGCATTGGCCTTGATTCCACTGGTGACTGTTGCGGTTTCCACGATCATTTCGATGAAATTGTTGATCCTCATGGCTCAAGCCAAATGGATCACGCTCTTCAACGGAATCGAAACCTACGTGACCGTATTGGTTTACGGAGCCGGCGTGGATTACTGCTTGTTCCTGGTGGCCCGTTACCGAGAAGAACTTGACGGCGGCCTGACGATCGAAGACGCGGTTTCCGGGACGCTCGAACGTATTGGCGCCGCACTCACCGCAAGTGCCGGGACAGTCGTTTGCGGCATCGGAATGATGGTTTTTGCTGAGTTCGGAAAGTTCCGTGAAGCCGGGATTGCGATTTCGTTCGGGCTGACGATCTGCCTGATTGCCGCCCTGACTCTCACGCCGGCAATCCTGCGTTTGGCTGGTCGTTTCGCCTTTTGGCCAAATGCTCCTCGTCAGACATCTCGCAGTGATACAGGTTTTCTCTCCAGCACCGATCTGACATCAAGAATTCAGCGAGCCAACCTTTTAACTCAGGGATGGCAATGGATTGGCGACATTATCGAACGCCGCGCCTGGGCAGCATGGTCTCTGAGCATTGTTTTAATGCTTCCATTTGTCGTCGCCGGTGTCGTCTTCTTTGGTAATCTCAGCTACGGACTTCTTTCCGAATTGCCTGAAACGGCGGCCAGTGTTTACGGCGCTCAGGCTGCACAACGACATTTCCCTGCTGGCGAAGTTGCACCATTGAAAGTACTGCTTGAAGTCAAAGGCTTGGATTTCAGCCTGATTCAGGGAGAACCCAAAGACCTTGTCGAACAATTTACGAATAACCTGGTTCGCCAGAAAGATGCACTGGGATTGAACTCCGTTCGTTCATTGGCAGCGCCCAAAGGTCAGCGCCCGATGCCACCACTGAAGTCAAAGGAGATCGTCCAGTTCAAGAATTTTGTGCGTCGAGAATTCGTAAGTTCGACCGACCCTTCGATCATGCGAATTGACCTGATCTTCAAAAATGACCCGTTTTCACGCAGCAGCATCAGCGACTACCACAATCTGCGCGACCGACTGCATGACCATCTCCCAGAAGGTCTGAAGAACGCAAAATTCTATTTCAAGGGTTCAATACCACAAATCAGTGACTTGAAAGTCGTTACCGATTCTGACCAAATCCGCATCGACGCTCTTGTTCTCGGCGGGGTCTATATCATTCTGGTACTGCTGCTGAAACGCCCGGGAGTCTGTGCCTACTTGATGTTTACCGTCTTCTACAGTTACCTTGCGACTCTCGGGTTCACATACCTTGTCTTCTGGCTGACATCACCAAACCCGTCGGAGTTTGCAGGCCTCGACTGGAAAGTGCCGATGTTCCTCTTCACCATCCTGATCGCTGTTGGGGAAGACTACAACATCTTCCTGATGGCTCGAATTGATGAAGAACAAAAGATCCATGGACCAGTCAAGGGCATCACTCTGGCACTCGAACGCACTGGAAGCATTATTTCCAGTTGCGGAATTATCATGGCGGGCACATTCTGTTCACTGATGGCAGGAAGCCTCGTCGGCATGGATCAATTGGGATTAGCGTTGGCGGTAGGCGTATTGTTGGACACGTTTGTTATCCGACCAATTATGGTCCCATCGATGCTCATTCTTCTCACGACAGGCCGACTTGGAATCTTCAGCCGCCTCGGGGGCTTCCCAAAAAAAGTGCCCTTGAGAACAATTTCACGTGACAATATCGCAACGCCGGCTGCATGATCGCTTCGTCGGCTGCATGCGGTGGCTCAGCCAGACTCATGTATTTGACTGGTTGAATTTCCCTTTCCCTGCGAACCTCTTACGAAGTCCGGAGTCAAACGACTCAGCGGGAACACTGTTTGCATGACTTTTGCCAGAAGCCTGCCTACACGGCAGTTTTTGCCGGAATATCGCAATCGGGGACATTCCTGCTGAAATTGAAGCCACGTTGACAGTGTTTCGAGGTTGGCCAATAATCCACCGCACGGGAAGATGGTATTTTCGGCGGGCTTCTGCGCCGATCCTTGTTTCGACGCTCCAGCTTCGGAACTCCAACATCTGAGGGCGCCTGCCTCCCGCGCTTCGCGTTCCAGGGCTGGAGCCTCGGAACACGACTACACCTTTTGATCTGCCTGGAAACAGGCGTGACGTATGCGAACATAAACTGAAAGAATGAAAATGGCTGGTAACTTGCATGAATTTACCGACGCGAACTTTAAGTCGGAAGTTCTCGAATCGTCCGAACCTGTACTTGTCGATTTTTGGGCTCCATGGTGTGGACCTTGCCGCCATCTCATGCCAACGGTTGAACAACTTGCTGGCGAATACGCAGGCCGTGTCAAGATCGGAAAAGTGAACACAGACGATAACCAGCAGACTGCAGCGAGTTTCGGCATCACCAGCATCCCAACGGTTATGCTCTTTAAAAATGGTGAGTTGATCGACAAGGTTGTCGGAGCTCCCGCCAAGCAGCACTTTGTCAACATGCTTGACAAGGCTCTTGTTTGATCGGGCATGAAGCGTTTGGTGCAGGACGGAACTTCGAATCCGTCCAACCATGCTTAGAAATTGAAATGGGGCAGAAGTCCCGTCTCATCGACAAATTGCGTTACGTCTCTCGCCCCACTGGTCTCGTTTGGGAAAGGAATCCCGAACATGTCAGACAATTCTGCTGATGATCTGTTCACTTCAGATCCAAATCGCGGCGGTGCGGCTTCAATCAGTGCGGCATCCGCTACGCTGGATGCAAATGCAATGGCCATCGCTGGCGACTCTGACGCCTTGCGAATTCTGTTTCAGGCATCTGCTGCAGCCGAATCACTTCAACACCGATTTTCGGAATTGCAACAGCGGCGTGCAGAGCTCACTTCCGCCCAGCAACAGCTCGAAGCCGATCGCCGCGCGTTTGAACAACGCGCTCAGGAGTTCGCAGCACAAGTTGCTCGCGAGCGGACCGAACAACGCGAGATGATGGCGGAACTGGAACAACGCCTGGGAAAAGTTGGGCAGCAGGAAGAACAAATTCAGCGGCAAGCGTCGGAACTCAGATCCGCACAGCGTTCACTGGCTGAAGAACGTGTCGTGCTTAAAGCGTCTGTGCGCGCGGAACTTGACGAAGAACGCATGAAAGTCAGCCAGGAACGCATGCTCCTGGATGCTGAACGAGACCGCTTGCGTGCTCAGGCAGAGCATGAACGACAGGAACACGCCGACCGACTGCAGGCCATCGCTGGAGAACTCAAAACCGAACGCGCTCGTCTTGCGGAAAAAGCTCGCGAAGAGCTGGCAACTGAAATCATGTCGCTGAATCGACAGAAGGTCGAGTGGGAGCGAGCTCACGAATCACAATTGCTGGAATTGAAACAACAAGGCGAGGACCTGCAGCAACAACGCGAACTGTTCGGACAACAGGTCGATGCCGAACAACAGCGCCTGCGCGAAGAAATTGAAAAGAAACGTCAGAGCATTCTGACAGAACAAAGCAATCTGCAGCGGCGTTATCGCTTCCAGTTCGAACACTTAACACGCGCCAAAGAAGATCTGGAAGTCGAACTGCGTGACTTCCGTCGTGAACAGCAAATGTTCCGCAGCGAACGACTACGATTCCTCGAACAGCATCGACTACGATTCCGACAGCTGGAACACATTCGGCAGTTGCTGGTAGAACGCGAAGGCTCCATCGACCGCGAGACACGAATCGCTGAACGCACTCAGAATGCGATTATGGCTGAAATTCAGCGTCAGCAGCGTCGGAGTGAAGAAGAGCGTGACGCAATCCTGCGCGATATCGAAAGTCGTCAACGCCGCACACGACAGCAGGAAGCATCGCTTGCAGATCTGGTCGCAAGACTCGAAGAGCGGTCGCAACGCCTGAATCGCCTGCGAGCAGAACTTGATCAGACTCAAAGTGAAATTCTGGAACAACGACTGGTTACTGAGGAAGCTCGCACCAGTCTTGTCCGCGATGCCGCATCGTCCGAGATCGCAAGGGCCCGGCTGGAGCAGGCCCGAGGTGACGTGCAATCGTTTTTTGAACGACTGCACAGTCAGGTCGCGGCGGATCGTGACAAAGTTGAACTGACTGCCGTTGATGTCGCCGAACGCCAGCAGCAGTTCCGCAATGACCGCGCCGAACTGGAACTCTGGTTTGCCAAACGCGAAGAGGAACTGTCGTCCCGTGTGGCTGGCTCCGTCGTAGATGAGCAGCAGCAATTGATCGAATCGATCCAGGGCGAACTGGCAACGCTGCAGGATCGCTGGAAACGCGACCGTTGCGCGGCGGAGAAGACGATTCGCGATTTGCTGGATCAACTGACGATCCGTGAAATGCAAACCAGCGAAACATCACTTCACGCGCCCTCGCAGCTGGGTTTGGCTTCCCGCGACGCGGCTTGAATTCACCGCGATGGCAGATCGAAATACAATCCCTGAGCCTGAGACGCTAGCCGATAACAAAGCCAGAAATTGGCTAGCCCGACTTCCCCAGACGAGTGGAAATCCGGTGTATCGCGAAAATAGTTTCTCGTGTTTTTGAGATTGAATTTTGAAAACCACCGTGTTTGAGATCTCGAAACGTGATGTAGTGACGACCACTTATCTTGGCCTCCGAG
>JANOZG010000254.1:0-4417 GCA_031429275.1 Planctomycetota bacterium | reverse complement strand
TCATCGCGAAAGTCAACTTCGCCGTGCTGGATGATCGGGTTGTACCAGTCGGCGATGTAGATGGCTCCGTCTGGTCCGATCTTCACGTCGATCGGACGGAACGCAAGATGATCCGACCAGATAACTTCCTGCTGTTCGCGTGAAACGTATCCAGAACCTTCTTCGGTCAGATTAAAACGCACAACCCGGTGGCCTCGAAAGTCATTCGTAATCGCGCTGCCTTGCCAATCGGGAGGCAGCATCGGTGTATCGACAAGTTCCAGACCACAATGTTTTGGGCTGCCCGGGTTCAGGCCTTTGACAAGACGTTCTGCATCGGCGGCGGTGAAATAGTATCCGCCGGGAATTACATAATTGATGCCTTCGCCGCCCGCACCGTCCGTGGCAAACGACTGGCCGTAGCGGTCGTAATGATGTCCCCATGTGTTCACGAGACCTCGCATGAAGACGCCCAGTTCCAGTGTCTCAGGGCGAAACTGCCAGATACCGCCAGCGTTCAGACGCCGAACTCCCCACGGCGTTTCGATATGGCTGTGAATATAGATTGATTGATTGAAATACAGGAATCCGTCATAGCCCCAACGCAGCGTGTGAAGAATATGGTGAGTGTCTTCCGTTCCGAAACCGGACAGCACGACTTTCTTTTCGTCAGCCTTGAGGTCTCCGTCGTTGTCTTTGTAGTGCAATAATTCAGTGCTGTTCGCCACCCAGACACCGCCGTCGCCAGGTGCGATCCCCGTCGGAATCAGCAAGCCTTCGGCAAAGATGTGAGTCTTGTCCGCGACGCCATCGTGATCGGTATCTTCAACCACCACCACTCGGTCCGTTGCCGGAGCACCCGGAACAATTTGCGGATACACTTCGGAGCTGGCGATCCACAACCGCCCGTCTTCGTCAAAATTCATCTGGATCGGCTTGGCGATTGACGGATCTGCCGCAAACAGAGTCACCTCAAAGCCGTCCGGAACTTTGAACGTCGCTTTCTCAAGTTCTGGATCAGGAACCGGAATATTCTTCAGATCGCGTTGAGCGAAAGCCTGTGATTGCAGCGAAAGACAGACGAAAAAACCGGCGAGACATCGAAGAGGCGTGGACATGAAGACTCAGCATGTACGGGGGGCTGGCGGAAAGATCAAACAATTGGGACTAAGCATGGTAGGGTGATCGGGTTTTTTCGTCCAGGCTGGTCGTTGCCATGCGATTTCCCCAACCCAGACTTCCAACGGGCAACACGCAGGGCGATTATTAAGGTTGCCAATGAGGCCAGATTGCTGCATGGCCCGCTGTCATAGATGTGATCGTGGTTTCTGTTCGATCAGAGAGTTGCATGACGCACAGTTGTCGCACGCCATTCAGTTTGACTCCATACAATAACCGCTTGCCGTCGGCAGATGGTTGAGGATGATATCGCAGCGTGCTTTCCAGCGACTTCGTAAGTAGTTCAATTCCTCCAGGTAGATTCGCCGTGAACAGTTCGACGTTTTCGCCAACTTGTGCGGTGAAGAAAACGGATTGACTGTCCGTCGCCCAGACTGGGGTGTCGCTGCTGCCGCCATGGAAATCGGGAACATCAAGGAATTCCGTGACGCCACGATATCCGTTGCGGTCGGCCAGCTTGTTCAGTTCCGTTCCATCGGCACGAACGATGTGAGGATGACAGTTGTAATGTTCTCCGCTGACAAACAATACCCACTGTCCGTCGGGCGACCATGTGGGACCGAAGTTGAAAGGATTGCCTGTCACAATCTGGATGGCGTTGGAACCATCCGCATCCGCCAGGTAAATCTGATAGTCCTTGTGGTAGGCAATGCGTCGTCCGTCGCGTGAACTCGTGAAGCCGTAGGTGAATTGACTCGCGCCCGATGTCAGGTCAGTTTTGTTGTGTCCGTCGAGATCCATACGAAAGGGATGCGAGTTGCCGTCAATGAGCGCCGTGAATCCAAGTTTCTTAGCATCGCCAGGCCAGAAAAAAAGACCGCCGTTGTAGAAGCTCACACGATCAACGCTGGTCACGTTCTTCGTGATGCCGGTTGCGACATCGACCAGATACGAATCCAGCAACCAGCCGTCATTCGTGAAATGAAATCCTTTTCGCTCTTCTTCAATAGCGGCACTTTCCGGACTCTGCCAGCCTCGCGCCACGATCGCTGTTTTACCGTCCGGCGACCAGCCAGCGAACTGCGTCCATGCGTCGGGCTCGGTAACCAGATCACCGGCGATTTCGTGAGCAGCAGTGCCGTCGGAGTTCATAACGTGGGCTCGCATCGTGCGAATGTTGGCATGTCGCCCGCCAGGCAAATTTGTCCGCATGACGGTGTAGCCGATAAGTTGCTGATGCTCTGGAGTCAGCCCGGCCTGTTTTCGGATCGATGAAAAGATAGCGTCAGCGATGGCCTTCATGCCCTTATCGCCCGGGTGTCCAGCAACTCCTGCATGTTCAATCTGACGCTCTGAACTCGCCATATTTGATTCATCGTTTCCGAGTTTCGCGATATCGACAAACGTAACGTCGGCATCCATCGCGGCCTGTTGCATGATGCTGTCTTTGATCACATTCGCCCAAAACGAACTGCGGACAAAAATCTTTGGCTCGCCCCGTTGTTTCAGAATCGTCAACAGGGAGGAGAATGCTTTTGCATACGCGGCTTTTGATTCAGCCGTTGTCGGCTCAGCGGCATTTTCCCCAATCGCGACGATGACGATATCGGCGTGAAATTCAAGTTCTTCCTTCAGACCCACGGCCAGGTCGTACGTTTCGTAACCGCGTTCGAAATCCGCAATGTTCTTCACCATGATCTGCGGTTCGCCCCCGGACGTCGCCGCAACGCGATCCCTCAGCAAATGGACGTAGTCTTTGTCTTCCGCGCTGGCCGCCATGCCCCAGTTGCCAGTCCAGCCGATACCAGGAGCCGGCCCGTGAAGCGTGATGCTGTTGCCCAGAAACAGCATCTTCGCCGCTGGCAACTGGCCAATCATGAGCTTCGTCGCTGGAGTCGCGTTTTCGTCTGCCGGGAGTGCGGCTGCGAAACCGATCAAAAGGACTCCGGCAACCAGAAAACTGGAAAGTTTCAATTGATTGCTCCTGTGTGTGCTCGCGAATTTGAATTGCACATGGCGTTTATTTGACATTGTCTGTCGCTCGTCGCAGAACGATAAACAGCCCATGCGAATCGTTCGGTACGACTTCCCAAACGTCAGGCCCGTCGATCAATTCACGAACCTGTTCAGGCGATTTGATTTCGCTGTAACGATGCCCCGTATCAATCACGATATAGTCCGTGTCGGCAGGCACGCCGGGTTTATAGTCGTTGACAGCTCGCAAATAGCCACTGTAATCATACGACCGTTCATAATGCGTCAGCCGCGTGTGAACATAGTCAGTCGAAGCGATGCGGCTGTTCTCCGGTAACGATGCCATGATCTTCTCGAACGCCGCTGCACGCTCAGATGGGACATAAAGTTTCCGCCAGCCGAATGGTGAATCTTTCGACCAGAACGACCCACCGATCGGCATCAGAGAACCTGAGACCGCAGTGCACGCCGCACAGAAGAATGCGAGACGAGCGGCGCTGACGGCGTTGTGCGTTTTTGACGACAGCAAAGAATACGTGACGGGAAGCTGACGCCGTGCCGCTCGCCAAGGCAGATCATTCGTCGCGGCAAGACTGACAGCTGCGGCCCAGAACAGCACTGGCAAAAGAGGTGCGTGAAAGTGATGAAACGGAATTGGCGGTAATTCGGACAGCCCCGTTGCATCAACAGACTCCGAACTATTGCTCAATTGAATCAGGCTCAACATACAAAACGTCGCGACACCCGCCAGCAGATAAACAGGTCGTCGCCACGGAATCAACCCGATAGGCACGGTCAGCACCAGACCATAATACAGCGTCCGCAGACTGAACAACTGACCGAGGACTTTGCCGGGGGAACGCAGAGCCGTGCGAAACAAATCGCCGGGACTGTTGCCAAGATCGCCAAAGTAACGGCTGTAGTGCACGGCCTCACCACCGCGAAACGCCGGAATCACAACGAGCACCGCCAGCAGCACCCACGCCACCGAAAACAGAAACAAACCGAGCGACCAAAGCGTCAATCTTCTTTCTCCAACAGCGGATGCCGTCTCGTTTTTTTTCCTCGACGTCAAGAACAAGACAGCGCCGATCGAACCGACGACCAGTGCAAAGTCCTCCTGAGTCGTTAGAGCGATCAGGAAGCACAACGAAGAGACCACCAGCCTCCGACGTTCAGCAAAGTCGATTCCCCAAAACAGAAATGGAAGACCGTAGCAACTCGGGCGCAGTGTTTTCAGATCAATGGCGATGTCCAGAAAGTGCATCGGAAAAAACAATAGCCATGCCAACGCCAGCCACATGGCCGCTTTGGAGCTTCCGGAATGCCGTTTCGCAATTGAAAA
>JANOZG010000253.1:0-21311 GCA_031429275.1 Planctomycetota bacterium | reverse complement strand
GCCGCGAAGTACGATTTTATCGGTCGCGAGTCGATGACCGTGCCGGAAGCAGTTGAGATCCTTGAGGAACTCCGAAAAATCGATGAGCTGCTGAAGCAGTTGGAAAACGCCAAAGAAAATGCTCAACTGGCCATCATCGATATGGAAGAATTGAGCGAATTCGCCGACCCGGAAACGATGGCTAATCTGAACAAGTTCCAGGAACAGGTTCAGCAATATCTCAAAGACATCATGGAAGGTCAGGGCCTAGCCAATCAGCAGGGCAAGATCCAGCTGTCGCCCAAAGCCTATAAGCTGTTTCAGGGCCGTCTGCTGCAGACAATTTTCAGCAACCTCAAGGCGTCCCGCGCTGGGCGACATCAGGGCCCGATCGAAGGTGAAGGCGTTGTGGAGATGCAGCGCACAAAGCCATACGAATTCGGTGACTCGGTGTCGCAGATGGACATTCCATCGACGCTCATCAACGCAATGCTGCGACAAGGTGATACGCGGCCGTTAAGACTGCAACAGGGCGATATCGAAATTCACCGATCTCGCAACAATCCAAAATGTGCCACCGTGGTGCTGATGGATATGAGCGGCTCGATGCGTTACGACGGCCAATACATCAACGTCAAACGAATGGCATTGGCGCTCAACGGGCTGATCACGTCCGAGTATCCCGGCGACTTTCTGCGCTTCGTGGAACTCCATACGTTTGCCAAAGTTGTTCCGGCCGGAGAACTCATCTCCCTGATGCCAAAGATTCCGACGATCACCAATCCGGTTGTACGCCTGCGAGCTGACATGAGCCGCGATGATGTGAGTGAAATTCACATTCCGCCGCATTTCACTAACATCCAGCACGGACTTCAGTTGGCTCGACAGTTTCTCTCTGTTCAGGACACTCCGAATCGCCAGGTGATTCTGATCACCGACGGCCTGCCAACGGCCCACTTCGAAGCCAGCATACTGTACCTGCTTTATCCACCAGATCCGCAGACGGAAGAAGCGACCAAGCGCGAGGGGATGCTCTGCAAACGCGACGGCATCACGATTAACATCTTCCTGTTGCCGAGCTGGTCACAGACTCATGAAGACGTGCAGTTCGCTCATCGACTTGCAGAAAACACCGGCGGTCGCGTCTTCTTCACGGCTGGCAAAGACCTGGACCGCTATGTCGTGTGGGACTACGTAAATCATCGCCGCGAGATCATCGGCTGAAATACCCGCAAGCTTACGTATGCCGCTCGTTAGATTTCGTGGCAGTCAGCTCGTTGCCGCAGCATTTGTGATTGTGTTTGCCCAATCGTAGCCAGACGTTGCGGCTGGTAGCGGCTTGCCTTCAACTTCGTAAACGTGAATTGTTTCTTCTACGATTTGACAAAGTTCCGCGAAAACGGTCTGTTCGTTGTCTCCATGACAACCACCATAAAACAGTCCGGGGCAACTACCCACAAAGCAGTTATCTTCATCAGACCATTCCACCAGTTTGACATAGCGTGCTGAAAGATTCATAACTGTGACTCCCTGATTACGGTCTTCACTGCGCGTTCCTGATACTTCTTTGCATCATCACCTGGATTTCCCGAAATCGTAATCGGCTTGGATACGTTCGGATGGACAAAGTTTCGGTGACTTCCTTTGCCGCCACGATTCTTAAATCCTGCGGACTCCAAGTCTGCAATCAGTTCCCGAATTTTCCTTGGCACGACTTTGCTCCCCTGATACCTGCTACTCGTGTGCCATTGTATTCTATCGGATGAATTGAAGAAATCTCATTCGTCTGGCAAAACTTGCGTACCGGCAAGCTTATGCACGCCGCTCGCCGGCTTCGGACAGGAACTCACGGGTGATGGATTCTTTGGGATCGCCGAAGATCTGTTCTGGTGGGCCAGATTCAGCAATACGGCCCGCATGCAGGATGTGGACCTGATGTGCGACGGTGCGAGCGAATGACATTGCATGGGTCACCACAATCATGCGTTGCCCGCTGGCGGCCAGATCCGTCATCACGCTGATGACTTCCGCCGTTGTTCGCGGATCAAGCGCACTGGTCGGCTCGTCAAAGAGAATGGCTTCGGGATTCATCGCCAGAGTACGAGCGATCGCGACGCGTTGTTGCTGGCCACCGGATAGAGATCCCGGACGAGCGTTTTCTTTGTCGCCCATACCAACGCGTGCCAGTATCCGTCGCGCGTTTTGCACGGCAACGTCGCGAGGTTGTTTCAACACGTAGATCGGAGCCTCTGTGATGTTTTGCAGCACTGAACGATGAGGAAACAAATTGAACTGCTGAAAGACCATCCCGACACGTTTTCGAATCTGCAGCAGCGCAGCATCACGCTCCGGCCCGGCTTCTGCGTTGAGGACAATGTTGCTCACGCGAATCGATCCGGAATTGAAAGACTCCAGACCGTTGATCGTCCGCAGTAGTGTGCTCTTGCCGCCACCCGACGGTCCAAGAAGTACGCAGACTTCGCCATCTCCAACCGTCAGGCTGACACCGCGAAGAACTTCGTGTTGCTGGTAGCGTTTCACGATATTGGTGAGTTCAATCATCCGCGACGCTCCTGATTCAGATTCTTCTCCAGACGGTTTGTCAGTACGGACAGTGGATAGCTCATCGCCAGGTACAGCAATGCCGTGAGTAGTCCGAGCTCCACGATCGCGCCAGCGCTGCGAGCCTGAATGTAATACTGTTTCGACAATTCCACGACGGTAATGACGGAGCAGACGGCCGTGTCTTTGAACAGTGCAATGAAGTCATTTGTCATCGGTGGCAGCACCAGGCGTGTTGCCTGCGGAATGATGACGCGACGCAGTGCAAGACTTCGCGACATCCCCAGCGAAATCGCCGCTTCCATCTGACCGCGTGGAATAGATTGAATTCCCCCACGATAGATTTCTGCTTCGTAAGCCGAATAGTTGACAGCCAATCCCATGACCGCCGCTGCGAAGGCATTGATCGTCAGCTCCATGCCGGGAAATATCGTGTCCAGAAGTTTGGGAACAAGAAAGTAGATCAGATACAACTGCAGGACAAGCGGAGTTCCTCGCACGATTTCTACATAGACAGCTGCCGGTTTGCCGAGGTACCACGGTCCGTACAATCGAGCGAGTGCCATCAATAGCCCGACGAAAACGGCAATTGGCATCGCGGTGATCGACAGAAGAACTGTCATTCCGGCTGATCTCACCAGCAACCCACCGCGCTGCTGAATGACGTTCCAGCCCCCGGATGGCGTATAACTTTCCGTGACCGCATCGTCTTTGGCCGCATCGGTCTCGGTTTCAGAACTGCCGATAAAACTTCCGGTGGCGTCTGTTTCCATGCCACGCATCATTTGAGTTTCGTTCCAGATACCGTACTTCTCAAAGATACGACGCAGCCGTCCGTCTCGCAAAGCGGCTACCAGAATTTCGTTCACCGCTTTCAGCAAGTCCTGATCAGACTTGCGTGTCATTGCCACGTAGTATCCGCGTCCTACAGGTGCCCCAACCGGGCGAAGTTGCTCGAAACCCTTAGAATAAAAGACCCAGATCGGAAGATCCTGCAGGTTTGCATCAATGCCGCTCAGAGCAAGCTCTGTGGCTTCCATCGCATCCGTCGCACCATCGAACAACGCGATTTCGATGTTGTCGCCGCCGATGCGTTCGGCATAATCCTGTGCGGCTGATCCGCCAAGAACTGCGACCTTGCGTTTGCGTCCATCGACTGGCTTCAGCAGTTCGTCCCACGATGCCAGACCGCCATCCGCCCGAGTAACTGCAATTCGTAGATGTAATACGGAATCGAGACACCATAGCGCTCAGCGCGATTGGAGGACCATTCATAGCCGTTGAGCACAATGTCGATGTCGCCACGATCCAAGAGATCCGGCAGCTTGTCCCATTGACCTTGAGAGAATTCTGCTTTTACGCCGAGGTGTTGCGCGATTAAATCTGCCAGTTCGACCTCAAAGCCGATTCGCTGAGTCGGGTCATTGGGATTCGGATAAACAAATGGACCGCCGCCTTCCTGGTCCGCGCCCCAGACAAGCGTGCCTCGCTGGCGGATCTTGTCGAGCCCATCGTCTGAAACTGCAATTGATGTTTGGAATAAACTGACAGCAAAAAGTCCCGCCAGCAACCGCCACGAGGTGCAATGGCAGCAATGATTGAGTACTCGGTCCAGTCGAGCCATTTGTTTCATCAATGATCCTTCGATTGCAATTCTGCCTGATCGCAGCTCCAGCAAAGATGTCCAAGTGTAAGCCGCTGGACAACAGGATTCTTGAAAGGTTCAGGACAAAAGGCAACCGTTGGGGAACGATCAAGTTTTAGATTGGTTGTGCACCGTAGCCCGGACTAACTCGAATAGCCGTTTGTTGAGTCAACAGTAAACAACTGGTGCGGAAGTCTTTTCGTTTAACAGTCAGCCGCAGGCGTACTCGTTGCTTTTTTGTCGTGTACGCCCGCGGCTGACTGTTAAGCGAGGTTTGTGAACGTAATTATGCACCAATGCTTAAGTCTCCCGGCTCGCTTGCAATAGGGTCGATCACCCTCGCGAATTTCTGTTGCGGTCATGTCCACATGGCGTCTGAGAGCATTTGCCATGCTGGATCCAGACGCAAAGCCTACGTCGACGCTGATGTTGCTGGCTGATAGTTCGGTCTTTTCTAACAGTTGAAAGGCGGCCGCGACTCGAAGTCGAGTCAGCATGTGGCCGATTGTACATTTCAGGTGGGCGCGAAATCGCAACTCCAATGTGCGTCGATAGATCTGCAATTCGTCAGCAACGTCCTTGATCGTCAGATTGTTTTCCAGATTGCTGGCCATGAAATGCATTGCCGAGCGGATCTCAGCGTGTTCGAGCGATCGCGCTTCCGTACGATTCAGGCATCCACGGATGAGTTCGTCGGGGGCAAAAGGGTGAATTCGGTTCATTGAGCTTTGTTCAGCGTTTGGTCGGCGAAAAATCCTTCTGTGAACCTAATGAATTTCTATGTGTGATTTGCGACAAAGGTTTTTGGGAAAAGGTTTTCGTTTTAAGAAAAACGAGCAGGAAATCGTCGCAGAAGAATTCTTCTGCACCGATTTTTCTTGCAAACAGCGTCCCGGAAATTTCTCCAGGGATATCATGTTGATTTTGAAAAGTCCGCGACAGGAAGAATCTCGCAACTCGTGAATTGGACCATCCTTGATCCTGGCCCGGAGTCGAGCGTTAACACAAGTGAACGGACTCAATTCGAAATCATCAAGACCGCAACCACGTTCACGGCGATCATCAATGGCACTCGCGGAAACGACGTCACGATTGACAACGGTGACCTGTCAAGAATCGACTTGGAACTCGACCCTCGCAACGGCCAGACTCGCGTTGAAGTTCGCAAACTGGAATTGCGAGACATAGGGCAGGCTTCCAGCCCGCCATCGTCGAAAAGCTCGCCGTAACTCGACTGTCCAAAGTCGAGCAATCCCCGAACACTCTCGACTCTGGAGAGTCGAGTTACGGGGGTTTCGAACGACTCCACAGGTATCGCACAAATGATGTCAGGCCGGAGAAGTGATACGATGGATCCACGTAATGCTGAATCACGTAAAACGCAAAGTAGTAGAAGCGGCAGAAACTCCAGACTGCGATCAGCAGTAGCAACCCGGTTCGGAAATCCGGGTGATCGACAAGCAGCAATCCGGCGGCAGCAAAGCCCGTGAGCAGGAACAAAAATCCCTTGGCGATGATGACGCGAGAACTTTTCAAATCGCCCAGCATTATTTGTCCTGACAGTATTTGCCTCGAAAGAGTAACCACAAGAACTCGCGCCGCAGCAACGATCGTGCGGATCGTAACGGTTTGAGGCTCTAAATCGCAGGGTAGATACTGAACGCATGTTCGGGCAGACTTTGACTCTTGGTGAAGTTCGCAGTACCATAGAGGCACCCGAGTCGGCATTGTACGCATTCTGCGGGATGCGGTTCGGGGTTTTCTGGCATTGTGCCGCGAGACAATGACACACATCAGTGCAAACGAAGTATCGGAGCCGCTTACGGCAACGGCTCATGTGCCGTTGTCGGAACGTCCGCTCGTTGCCGACGATGAAAACACGGTCATCAGTTCGCCTGAACAACCTCGGGCGGAAGTGAAGCCGGAAGTTGTTTCCTCGCCGCAGTCCAACGAAGCGATTCGCAATCGTCTGTTTCCGACGAACGGCGTCCATAACGGCGAAGAAGTTGGCATCCGTCTGGCTCATTTTCAAATCACCGGAAGGCTGGGCTCTGGAGGCATGGGTGCGGTCTTCAAGGCAACCGACCTTGAACTTGCTCGCGACGTCGCACTGAAGATTCTGCATCCTTCGTCGTCTCAGGATCCGTCGCTGATCGCGCGGTTCAGAAACGAAGCACGCGCCTGTGCTCAGCTGAACCATGATAATATTGCTCGCGTCTACTACGCGGGAAGTCAGGACGGGATGTACTTCATTGCGTACGAATACGCGACTGGTCGCACGATTCGTGACGTGATTGTGGAAAATGGCAGGCTCAGCCCGGCTGAAACCGTAAACTATGCAATCCAGATCACGCTGGCCCTGAATCATACGGCCGCCGCTGGAATTGTGCATCGCGACATCAAACCTTCAAATATCATGCTCACAAATTCCGGTCGTGTGAAGGTTGTCGATCTCGGTTTGGCGCGTCGCGAAACTACAGACTCCATCGGCGACATCACAGTTGCTGGCACAACGCTTGGAACGTTTGACTACATCGCGCCGGAACAGGCTCGTGATCCGCGAAACGCCGATGGTCGCAGTGATATTTATTCTCTCGGCTGCACGATGTACCACATGCTGACCGGACGACCTCCGTATCCGGAAGGTACAGCTCTGCAGAAATTGCTCGATCATCAGGGTAAATCACCTCCTGATCCACGTACTTTGAACAGTAATGTCCCTGAAGAAATTGCGGCCATCATGCGGAAGATGATGGCGAATGATCCGGATGCCAGATATCAGGCACCGGGGCTGCTGCTGAACGATCTCATTCAAATGGCGCAGATTCTTGGTCTTCACAGCGTTCCTGCAGAAGGTATCGTTTGGCGAAAGCCCGGCCCATCGAGCGTTCGACAGCCGCTCGGTGCCGTCTGGGTTTTCGTCTCTGTGTTGCTGATTTGTCTGACTGCCGTCTTCCTGCACTATTCACCACGTTCAACGCAGGTGGCAGACAGCCTGCTGAGCGAAACAGCTGATCTCGGAAAGCAAGTCAGTGATCTCTCCGTTGATGAAGCGAATTTAAAACTGAACGGCGTGGGCACGCCTGGCGTGACAATCTCTGGCGCTGAACCGACCGATCTTGTGACAGCGACAAACACCGAAAACGTCAATTCTGTGAACGGCGTACCAGTGACGAGTATTGCTTCATCGGAATTGAACTCCGCAACGGCGATCACAATCGAGCAGTTACCTTTTCCATTGGTTTATCCGTTTGGTTCTGCGATTGCTCGCATGGGGATTAGGGAACAGCAAATCCCGGGTGCGGTGCCAGCCAACGTGGTGACCACAGGCCCATTTGTGCTGCAGCGATCTACGGGTGCGAAAGCGTCATTCCAGACATTGAAGGCTGCAGTTTCAGACGCGAGATCCGGCGACGTCGTGTTGCTGCGTTACAATGGATATCCGGATGACTTGCCAACTCAGCCGCCAGTGCGAATCGTCGGGATGGATCTGATTATTCGGGCGGCAGAGGGTTATCGTCCAACACTCGTCTTCGACGGAATTCCCGAAGGCACGGTATCGCCAGGCCAGATGATTTCATTGCGAGGTCATGGCAAACTTACGATGCTTGATATCGATCTGCGACTCGTCGCTCGCGACAATCTGACAGCGGATCGTTGGAGCCTGTTTCATTTGACAGGTCCGAATAAGATCGATCTCTCGAATGTGTCGATTGACTTTGAAAACTCAGGCGGCCAACCAGCAGCTCTATTTGACCTTGTGCCTGAAACTGCTGGACCTGAAACATCAGTTGCTGACGGGAACCCCGTCTTTCAGACAGAAGTCACACTCAACCGCGTCATTTGCCGATCTGAATCGGACGGTATACGCATCGCCTCACAGGCACGCGGAAGAATTGAGCTTGGCAACTGCGGCATCGCGCTGAGCGGCTCGCTGATCGACAATCGTGGTGACGCTTCCATGATGCCATCGCAGGGCGCGGTTGCTATCGAAATGAACCATGTGACATGTCTGATGTCTTCACCATTGCTGAAAATGGATGATACAAATAGTCTCCAGCCTGGCGGCATACAGCGCTTGATGCCTCGGCTTTCAGTGCGCAGCGAAGGCTGCGTGTTCGCTGCTCAAGGCAATGATCAGCGGCTGATGCTGACTGTTGGAAGCAGTTTTGTGGAAGACCTGGAATCCTTCGTTTCGTGGAACGGCTTCAACAATCTGTATGACGGATTTGAGATTTATTGGCAAATCGAAACATCGGCACTGGATTACGCTGCACGGCGTCTTGATTTCGCACAGTGGCTGCGATACTGGGAAGAGCGAAGTGATAGTGCCGAAACAAATGCCGATGAACTTCCCGAATTTGCATGGCAGAACGACAGTTGGAAAGTCAGTAGTGGCGATGTTTGGTTGAGAAATCTGACGCCATCGGCGTTTGAACTGAATGAGGAGCTTTTCACTCCCGGCGTCAACGGCCTGCAGCTCGCTCGCGATGGCTTTAAGCCTGGCGTCAACGCCGCCGAATTGGTTCGGTTCCCGCAACGTCCTATCACAACATCGAAACCGGTCATTGATCTGCCCGGAGACTCGACCGCCGCCACCGATTCGACGGTACCAGCCAGCAAGGCATCATCAGCCACGGAGACTCTGACATCACCGACCGTGGCCGCTCCCGGCACCTCGATCCGGAATCCGGAATCTCCGAACGAGTGAGCGGTGTTGATCTACGCTTCACAGTCTTACCACATCGCACTTCAATTTGCCTCGTGGTATTCAATAGTTCTGCTGAGTGTCGTGAGTCTGAACGTTTTTCCCGCTACAGGTTGAGTTGCGATAGCCGTGTTGAATTGATGGCCGCCGCTCCAAATCATCGATGAAGATTCGATGAGCAACAGGTTTTAATGAACCGTCAGGGAATGAAGCGTTAGCATGTTTAACGATGACGTTACTGCACACACGGCATCGAGGCAACCAGAGCAGCGCGAACAGATTCCATCCAACCGCTTCCTGGCGTGAAATAACCTGACGACAGAGATCCTGAGACACCAGGCATGCGAACTTCCGGCAGTCAGGCCATTCCTCCGCCCTCGCGAATCTTTGCACGCCCAACTGAGCGATTTCGGGCTGCATAAGATTCATCTGCTGCCGCCAACCAGACGGCAGCTCTTGTCGTCTATACCATTCCCATACCGAATTGCCATGATGATTTGAACAGAGAAAGCGAACCGCTCAAGATGTTGCTTCCAGCGACATCAAAGCGAACCGTCTGCGATGCATTGGTGTTTCCAATGTGGGTTAGATTCAAGCCTTCAAAGACACTTTCCAGGTTCACTCGGTTTGATTCGGCAACTTCAATTACAAATCGAGTGTTGGATTCCGAGAACAACGCGACAACGCTATTTGCGTTCGACAGCGTTATTTCCACCCCAACCCCGCCGGCAAATGCCATCTCCGCTGCAGCCACCGCAAGGCCGCCTTCGCTGAGGTCATGGCAGCTGAGGATTAAGCCTTGCTTGATGGCCTGATGCAGAGCTCGGAAGGTTTTCGGGGCCATATTCTTGTCAACAGTCGGAACGTTGCCGCCAGTGAGGCCGTTCACAAGGTTGTAATGACTTCCCCCCATTTCGTCTTTCGTCTCTCCGATGAGATACAGCAAATTGCCGGGGCCTTTGAGGTCCATCGTGACGCAGGTTTCGACGTCATCGACCTGACCCAGTGCAGTAATCAGCAGCGTGGATGGAATCGCAACTGTTCGGCGTGTACCACTGGCATCTTCGTAACTGAACTCGTTGTTCAAACTGTCCTTGCCGCTGACAAATGGTGTGCCATAAGCGATAGCAACGTCTTGACATCCCACTGCGGCCCGCACAAGAGTGCCGAGTGTTTCGGCCCGTTCTGTGTTGCCCCAGCAGAAGTTGTCGAGAATCGCGATGCGGTCCGGATCGGCTCCAACTGCCACGCAATTGCGTACTGCTTCGTCGATGGCGGATGCGGCCATCCAGTACGGATCCTGATCGCCGAAGTGCGGATTGATGCCGCAGGAAACTACGAGACCACGCTTTGATGTGAGGTCAGGACGGACGACAGATGCATCCGATGGACCATCGTTGTTGATGCCCACCAGCGGCTTGATCACGCTGCCAGCCTGAACTTCATGGTCGTACTGGCGAATGATCCATTCTTTGCTGGCAACGTTGAGCGAGCCAAGGATCT
This sequence comes from Planctomycetota bacterium, assembly GCA_031429275.1. GTDB lineage: Bacteria > Planctomycetota > Planctomycetia > Planctomycetales > Planctomycetaceae > SXXK01. Next base: position 10,914 of record JANOZG010000253.1, on the reverse strand, counting down.
TTTTCAGATCTTCTGTGTAGTCTGACTTAATGTAGCCATCACGCTCCGCGTGATGAGCCCCCGTGGAAGAACCTGGCGTTTGTACACTGGCTGATCCAGCATTTGACTCGGCGTTGGCTGGTGTGGCGAAACTGGATGATTGATGCGAGGTTGCACAAGTGGGCTCATCTCGCGGAGCGAGATGGCTACTTTTAATCTCATACACCGCTTCACGAATCACGGGTGGACGGCCGCCGTGCATGAAATCAATGCTGAGATTGCCGACTTCGTGTTCGCCGTATTTCAGAACGAGCTGCTTCGTGTCGGTGAATACGCCGATGGCTGTCGCTTCAACGCCCTCCGAAGCACACAAGTCGTGGAACGCATCCCAGTTTGCAGGCGGCACAGAGAGTACCATGCGTTCCTGCGCTTCACTGATCCAGACCTCGGTGTATGAAAGACCTGAGTACTTCAGCGGAGCTTTATCCAGCCACACTTCGGCTCCAGTCTCTTCGCCCATTTCGCCAACAGCGCTGCTGAAACCGCCGGCTCCGCAGTCAGTAATTGCCGAGTACAGATTCAAATCGCGAGCGGCAAGAATGACGTCAGCGACCATCTTTTCGGTGACAGGATTCCCGATTTGCACAGCTCCACCGGAAATGTGTTCGCTCTCCTCCGTGAGTTCAACCGATGAAAATGTCGCGCCATGAATTCCATCTCGACCCGTGCGGCCACCGACGGACACGATCAGGTCGCCCGGGCTGACTTTCTTCTCGCACTTATCGACAGGAATCATTGCCACGTTGCCACAGTAAACCAACGGGTTGCCAAGATAACGATCATCAAAGCAAACGGCTCCGTTGACTGTCGGAATCCCCATGCGGTTGCCGTAATCACGAACTCCTGAGACAACTCCCTGCATCACAGCTTGTGGATGCAGCACGCCCGGCGGAAGCTGATCGGCGGGATAGTCCGGTCGAGCAAAACAGAAGACATCCGTGCTGCAAACCGGACGAGCCCCAAGACCAGTCCCCAGCGGATCGCGAATCACGCCGCCAAGCCCCGTGTTAGCTCCACCGTAAGGTTCGATCGCCGACGGATGGTTGTGGGTTTCCACTTTGATGCAGACGTTTTGCTTGTCGTCGAACTTCACGATGCCAGCGTTGTCTTTGAATACGCTTACACACCAGTCGTTTTTTCCAAGGTTCTTGCGAATCTGTACTGTGGCGGCGAAAATGGTCTCCTTCAGCATATTATTGAAGTGCGTATCTCGAATAACCTTGCCTGCACAGGTTTCGACATAATGAATTCGCCCGCCAAGCGTCTTGTGGGAACAATGCTCGCTCCAGGTCTGGGCAATGGTTTCCAGTTCGATGTCAGTTGGATCGCGCTGCAGACTGCGGAAATGATCCTGCACAGTCTTCATTTCCGCGATGCTCAGATAAAGTTGTCCCTTCTTGCTAAGCACCATCAATTCGTCGTCGTTCATATCGCGAATGGCAACGGTCGTCAGCTTAAATTTATATTCGCTGCCGAGCGTCAGGTCCTTGATTTGCAGCGGTCCGGAGACGACGTATTCGATCGCATCATTGGCGAGCACTTTTTTCGACAACTGCGTCACCTTCGCTGCACCAAGATCGCCGGTAAGCCAATACCGTCGGCAAGTAGCGACATTTGTGACGCTCAGATCCAGGCGTGTCAGTGCCTTCGCGGCATTTTCTGCGACGCTGTCAGTGACGCCTGGATGGAGCAACACGTTCAAAAGAATCTGAGATTCCGAATTTGAAATCTGAGATTCTGCCGTGGGTAGTTCATAGATATGAAATTTCTCGGTCACTGGATCAACAAGCAATTGCTCCGCCGCGCGAGTTGCATCGATGCGAGTCAGATCGCCCTGGATCAGAAATGTCTTTGCGGACTTCACGGCATCCAGTCCGGAAATGCCCTGGCTGCGAGCGCTGGCGAGGATGCGTTGACCTTCGTAATCCTTTTCGCTACCGATCGGCAGAATTTCGACTTCCCAGAGCATGATTGAATGTGATCCGTGAGAGGGGCGATAGTAATTCGAGTCGTAAACGATTGTTAAAACGGAGGACTTACAACGTATGAAGAAACTGAAGTTCCGTCGTGGCAAAATAAAAGGTGCGAGGACGGGACAGGAGTCGCGTCCTACTTTCACGACTCATCGTTGCGGCAGTATTTCACGGCAATCGCCGGAGTACAACAATCGGGCGGCATGGATTCCTGAGAAGCGGACGCAACAGCTGCCGAATCTCAAAAACTGCTGTGTTTCGACCATAAATTCCGCGTTGCCCCAATCGCGGTATTCTGGTATCACTCAGCCCTCTCTCAGCGGCAGTTTGTGCCGGAATCTCGAAAAAGGCAGCCCTTTCCCGATTTCCCGTCCAAACTCCCCCCAATTCTCTTTGCACATTCTTTCCTGTACCAAAACGCGCGCAGCACGAAGCTGAAAGCGGTCGCCACGGAGTCGGCAGTGAGCACTAAAAAACGACACAGCCTGCGAGTTTTGTTTGTCGATGACGAACAATCCATTGCCGATTTGATGCGGTCAGAGCTTCCGCGAATGGGCCATAACGCCACCGTTCGCCAATCACCCGGTTCCGCCATTGAAGCCATTCAGAAGAACGTCTTCGATGCTGCCATTATCGATCTTCGCATGCCAGGCGGCAGCGGTTGGGATGTTATTGATTATCTTCGCGAACATTCGCCCGAAACTGTTTCGGTGATCAGTACGGGCCATGGTGATCGAGACGACGCCATCCGCGCGATTCGCATGGGAGCGTACGACTTCCTGCCGAAGCCGGTTTCGCTTTTTGAAATCATCAACGTGCTGGATCGAATTGGCGAAAAGAAGTCGCTCGAAAACAAAACAATCGCTCTCGAAAGTCGCCTGCAGCGCGTCGAAGGAAAATCAAATCTGATCGGCACATCTGTGCCGATGATGCGAGTTCAGAAGCTTATCGACAAAATTGCACCAACGGATTCGGCCGTCTTGATTCTTGGCGAAACCGGTACCGGCAAAGAAATGGTCGCTCGGCGAGTTCACGAACAAAGTGAGCGTCGCAATGAACCTTTCGTCGCAGTCAACTGCGGGGCGATTCCGGAAAACCTTGTTGAAAGCGAATTCTTCGGTCATCGCAAAGGCGCATTCACTGGGGCTGATGCAAACCGAGCTGGTTTGTTTGAAGTCGCGAATGGCGGCACGTTATTTCTCGACGAATTAGGAGAACTCGACAAATCCATGCAGGTCAAGCTGCTAAGATTCCTCGAGTCTGGTGAAGTGCGACGGGTCGGCGATAATGAACCGTTTCACGTCGATGTGCGAATCGTGTGTGCGACCAATCGTGAATTACAACAGATGGTGGCAGACGGCAGGTTCCGTGAAGACTTGTTCTTTCGAGTCAACACGTTCGAAATCTATCTGCCGCCCTTGCGTGAACGACTCGACGATATTCCGTCGCTGGCATTGCATTTGATCGCTCGCCATTTAAAGCGAGACAATGTCTCTGCCGACATGTTGCCGCCGGAAACCGTCAAGCTGCTGCAGTCGCATCACTGGTCCGGGAATGTTCGGGAATTAGCGAACGTGCTCGAACACGCTGCAATCCTGTCAGATGGTCTGGTCATTCGTCCGGAAGACTTACCTCGCAGCATCAACCGTGACATCGCCGCTGCGGTCGGTTCGCCAGCCGCTGCTCCGGCAACGATCGCCATGACTCCTCAAACATCGATCTTCAGCGGCGACCCGAAAACGCTGCGGGAAATGGAAGAAATGATGATTCTGCGAGTGCTGGACAAATATCAGGGCGACAAACCTCAGGCTGCGAAAGAACTGGGTATTGCACTGAAAACGCTCTACAACCGCCTGAGCCAGATGGGTGCGCAACGAGACGCAGGTTAGCCGTTCATTCTGGCACGTCACTTGCACTTCACTCTCAGGAGCGACATTCTGCCGTTTGGGCAGCATGTCAGGTTTTGACAGAGAGGTGATGTTATGTTTGACTTAAGGTACATTCTCATCGTGCTGATTCCGGGACTCATCATGTCTGGACTTGCCAGCCTGATGGTCAAATCGGCATTCAACAAGTATTCGCAAGTAAGCACTCGGCGAGGTTTCACCGGCGCGCAGGCTGCTCAGATTATGCTGGAAAACGCCGGCATTCACGACGTACGGATCGTGCCGACAGATGGGTTCTTAAGCGACCACTACAACCCAGCGAACAAAACTCTTGCGTTGTCTGAGCAGGTGTATACAAGTCGATCGGTAGCTGCCGTCGGCGTGGCATGTCACGAAGCGGGACACGCATTGCAACATGCAAATGGATACGCTCCACTAGGCCTGCGATCGGCCATCGTTCCGATCGTAAGTTTTGGTGCTCCGTTTACCAACACATTGTTGATGCTTGGCCTTTTCCTGAATCTGCGTCCGCTCCTGCTGCTTGGCATCGCTGCATTTGCGATGGTCGTGTTGTTTCAGCTGGTGACACTGCCGGTTGAGTTCAATGCCAGCGCGCGGGCGAAGCGATTGTGCGTTGAAACAGGCATCATTGATGCGGATGAACGTGTGGGCGTTGATCGTGTCCTGAACGCTGCGGCGTTGACTTATGTGGCAGCCTTTGTGAGCAGCTTATTGACTCTGCTCTATTATCTCTGGCGAGCCGGCTTGATTGGCGGACGGCGGAACGATTAATCAAACTCGGCGAGCGGCGGGTGTCAACCCACCGGTACGAAATGTCGTCAGTACGCATCAATGGTGCTATTGAAGCAATGTTACCAGCATTTACAAAATGTCTAAAGCCGACGTTATGAGAACAGACGATCGTTTTCGCGTGATGTACCAGTAAGCTCACGCTCACTGCTCGCAGGAGAAATCATTGCTGTTGAATTTCCTCAGGGGCAATTGCAGCATCCGAAGAATCAGCTTCGGCTTGTCGGCTGTAGCGATAGCCGTCCTGCTCAGACGCATAGTTTTTCGACAACTGCCATGACTTCCAGCGGCCCGCAGCGTGGCCTCCAAGCAGTCCCAGGAAATATCCGTGCGGGATAGGTCCTGCGATCGCATTGCCGACGTATGTTCCATATGACGGATATAGAATTTCGTACGCTTCCTGCTGCGCCTCAAGATCTCGATTTGCAACGATGTAGCTCAGAGCGTCATTCGTTGCGATGGCTTCCTGCGAAAGTGGCGCGATAGGCAGCAAGTAAATGGCTGCGTATGTGCCCTTCCATTTTCGGCGAGCGTAATCTTTAGAATGACCGCCTTCGTGGAGTGCGATTGCAGGGACATTGGAATAGAGATGAATCGTGTTTGTATACGGGTTGAAGTGATCTCTGCCAAACACCCGACCCGGAAAAATGGTTTCACCCAGAACACTGATCGCGCCGAATGTGTATCTCCATCCCGCGCCGACGGTTTCGTTGTCTCGCAGTCTTCCCCAGTCATCGAGGGGACGGTACTGATTGAGTCGCACTTTGACGGTCGAGAGTTCATTCTCCTGCAGGTAGGCGGCGATCTCTGCTTCTGTACGGGCGTCGATTCGATGATTCTCAACTCGGCGATCGAACAGCGTCAACTTCGCACCGATACCCCAGATCCAGCCCAGCGAATCAACAACGACGTTTGGTTTGCCGCGTTCGATTTGTGTTTGTGTGCGAGCGGCAAGTTGTCGCGAAGCGATATATCGATTCGCCGATCCGCATCTGTACGGCGTGGTGGCACAGCCGGGCAGCAACATCAGTCCTGCGATCGCAGCGATGCATATCCATTGGATCGAAGGAAACGACTTGAACTGGTGGCGTGGCACGCGAATCCTCCGTGAGTTGCGTATCGGTCTGGGCGCAGTTGAGCAGTCTTCAATGGTAATCGATTAGGCGAAATTACAGCAACGCGAGTTATTGAGTCAGACGCAGTCGTCAGCTTCCGGCCATTTTTGCCTGAGCAACGAGAATTTGCTGTGAGCACTGGCGCAAAAGTACTTTGTCAAGACGTTTAACCGTCAGCCGTAGGCGTACGCGACACAAAGACAACGAGTAAGCCTGCAGCTGACTGTTAAGGTAAACGAAGAAATTTCTACACGAGTGCTCAGGACGGGACTGGAGTCCCGTGCTACAAAGTAACGCTGAACTGCCTGCTGCTAAAGCAGGTGGCTATCGTCCATTCCGAATCAGCTGTCGCAATTCCTCAAATTCTTCCGGCGACAACATAGCGTCCTTATTCTGATCGACTCGATTAAACAGAACTTCGAGAATAGCTGGATTGTCCTTCATTCGTGGCACTCGATCAATCGCCTTTCTGGCTTCGTCCTTGCTGATCAGCTGATCGCCGTCGGTATCCAAAGCGGTAAACATCGCAGCTCCAGGCCCATTTCCTGTACGCATCGTTGGTTGTTGCTCGCCGACCGGCGCATACGTTTCGACGTAGCCAATCAACATCTCTTCATATGTCTGTGGCCCCCAACGAACCAGCTTGGCAGGATCGGGATTAGCTGGGTTACCATCACTGTTATCAAACACCGCAGTCACTTTGACGCGGCTTCCTTTCGGAATCACTTTTGGTTCACGATAATCGTATCGCAGCTGCCAGTTGAAATCGTATCGAGGAATATCGAGTAGCGTTTCTGTTTTGCCATCTGGAGTGGTGAGTTCGAAGTTAAACGACTTACCTCGCACGTGCATATGAGCCATGTACGCCATCACGTTGATATCGACAGGAACTGGCCGGGTGATGGTTTCGATGTGATTGGCTTCGCCCGGCGGAATGTTAAGATCCGGATCGGCCAAGGGGATCGTCGTGACGACATATTTTGGTTCTGACTTCGCGAAGATCAATCCCATCTGCAATTGATCTTCAGTCGCTTCGCCGCTCGGTGTGTAGTGAATCTGAAAAGACACTGTCGCACCAGCCGGCAGTTTTTTCGCGAAGCCATCTGGATACCACTGCCCCGCATTGCCCGGAACATAGGCTGCCCAGTAGCCACCGATACCTTCTTCGCGATCACGAATCTTACCTTGGCCTTTTTCATGCACGTTGACAAGCACGTGATGCACGACACTGCGATCCGTGGGAAGAATTTCATACCCCTGCACCCACTTGTCTTCGGCCAAAGTCGTTTCTGTCGTCACAAACTGGTAGGGCATTGTGCCCGTGGCTTTGATCGCGATCGGATTTGGCAGCTGGACAACGTAATCAGGCTTACCCAGCGTCCACTCATCAGCAAATGTCTGTGGAATTGGAGCGTCCGCTGCGTCGCCTGCTGGGCGGCTTCCCTTAATCCAGGCGACCATATCGTTTTTGTCGGCATCAGACAGAGAACGGTCATTCGACCAGATACTGGCATGACCAGTTTCTGGTTTTGCGGCGAACCACGGCGGCATTGTGTCGCGTTCGATGACCTCGCGAATCATCGCAGCATGCGCGACGACGTCGGCATAGGTATCCAATGGAAACGGACCAACGCCGCCTGTTCGGTGACATTCGATGCAGTTCTGCTGCACGATGCGGGAAATGCGGTTATGATACGTCACGGCGGGCGTAGCAGAATCGGCTGACTCATGGTCCAGCGTGCAACCAGGAGCCGCAGTTGCAGCAACTTCCGGTGTCTTACCAGCCAGCAGCGAATCCAGCGCCGTCGCAAGGAACGTGTGGCGCGGGGCGTCAAGAGCGTATCCGATGCCGTACTGGTCATCGATGGCTCCGTGGTAAACAACCGTCCGCGAAGCATCAAGCACCAATACATCCGTTGTTGTCATTGCGCCAACATGGCGAGCAAGATTTTCGTCGGCATCATGAACGTACAATGCGGCAGTACCGAGCGACTTTGCAGCTGACATCATGGCGTCGGATTTGTCCGTTGGTACGCAGTTGACGGCAATGAACTGCACTCCGGCGGCTGCATACTTTGTTGCAAGTTCAACCATGGTTGGCAGATACTTTTTGCTGAGCGGACAGCTCGTGCTGGTCATCGCGACGACGACAAACTTGCGGTCTTTGAATCCGCTCAGTGAACGTTGCTTGCCGTCCAAATCTGAAAATGCCACATCCCCGACGTAACGTCCAACTCCATGATCCGCAGGTCGCAGGAGTTTGGCACGTTGACGAAGTTCGGATGAAACAGCCGACGCTGGCAGTGTTTCCGATTCGGATGTAGATGGCTTTGCGACCGCCAATCGCAGCATCCCAAAGGCTACGCAAGAAATACAAATGCAGACCATCATCCACTTTGAAAATCGCCGAATACCCATCGCAAATTGACCCCGAAGTATTATGTTTGTGGCACATGCAGTCAGCCGACGACTGAACACCGTCGATCGGATAACGTCTCGTACATTCTGATTCGACGATGAATGTTCTGCAAAGTCACACCGTCTCCCGTCGCTGCAAGTTCGTTGCGATCTCGCGTCTCTTAGGAAGTTTAATCGAGGAATCGGCGCATTCAGAAGATTGACTTCCGTTCACTGCTGCGAATTGTCACACTGAAGAGCCCCGACACGTCGTTTCCCGCCGCTTTTGTCTGCTGTTATCTAAGGAATCCCCGATGCTTTGCTTTTGGGACCGAGATTCACGCCATCGCCGCCGCAACTTTTTGCAGGTCGGAGGTTTGGGTTTGGGAGGACTGCAACTTACGAATCTGATGCAGTCGAAAGCGGATGCGGCACCATTTTCTTCGCCGATCGTGAAAGATAAGGCCGTCATTTTTCTGTTTCTGCACGGCGGTCCCAGCCAGACGGAAACCTTCGATCCCAAAATGACAGCTCCTGTGGGTATTCAAAGTGCCACGGGAGAGGTACAGACGTCGATTCCTGGTATTACGTTCGGCGGAACGTTTCCCCGAATGTCGGCATTGGCTGACAAAGTTTCCATCGTTCGCTCCTTCGTTACCGGCGATGGCAATCACGATATCAAGCCCGTCGTTTGTCGCGATACACTGAACGCAAATCTGGGATCGCTGTACGCTCGCGTCGCCGGGACAAATCGAAACGGCAGCGGACTTCCCACCAACATCGCGTTGTTCCCGAAATCTGTGGTCGAAGGCGCACAGCCTGCGGTGAGCCAGTTTGGTGATTTCACGTCCGCCGGCAAGCTCGGTAACGGCTATAAACCATTCGTCCCCGGCGCGCAGGGGGAAGCGCAGGATAATATGCGGCTCCAGTTCGATCGATCCCGTCTGGATGATCGGCGTCATCTGTTGCAGCAATTAGATCTGATTCGTCGGAACATGGATCAGACAGGCTCACTCTCGGGTCTCGACAGAATCCAGCAGCAGGCTTTGGAAACGATTGTGGGTGGAGTTGCCGATGCGTTTGATCTTTCCAAAGAAGATCCCAAAACCATTGAACGCTACGATACGTGTTCTCTGCTGCGGCCTGATGACATTAATCGAAAATGGAATAATCATAAGAACTACGTCGATAATGTTCAGAGTCTCGGCAAGCTGTTGCTGCTTGCTCGCAGACTTTGCGAAGCCGGCTGCGGATTCGTCACCGTTACGACAAACTTCGTCTGGGATATGCACTCGGATGTCAACAACGCTGGCGTTGAAGAAGGCATGGGCTACATGGGATTGCCGCTTGATCACGCACTGTCAGCGTTTGTTGAGGACCTGTATCAGCGCGGTCTCGACGACAAAATCATGCTGATCGCCTGCGGAGAAATGGGACGCACGCCGCGAATCAATGAGCGGGGCGGTCGTGATCATTGGGGCGGACTTGCTCCACTGCTGATCACTGGAGGCGGCTTGAATATGGGTCAGGTAATTGGTCAGACGACTCGTGACGCAGGCGAGGCCGCCTCAACGCCCGTGAAGATTCCGAATCTGATCTCAACGGTACTGCATTCCGTATTCGATGTCGGGCAACTGCGATTGATGCCCGGTGTGCCGCGTGAACTGACACAACAATTGATCAATGCTGATCCGATTCCGGGATTGTTGAGGACATGATCGCCCTGAAAACTAATGCGAGCTGGCCGTGGCGAACTCACAAAACTGTCGCCCCTGCCGGTGGGGGAACTTCGAATTCAGCCGTTGCTCTGTAAGGCAATGCATATCCCCCCATTGAAACAGCTTCCATCGCGATGAATAGTGCCACAGGATAGAAATCAACTGCTGATGGCACCGCTATTGATCTGAAAGTTGAAGGTCTCAAAACGCTTCACATCGTTACCGGCTTCCTCCCAGCCGAAGGCGTAATTTCCAAAGTGCCAAAGTCTGATGGATGTATCGGCACAGATACTGAAGCCCGCCTGTCGGGCACGTTCGCAAAATGAAAAATCTTCGCCGAGATACCAGTGGCCGTTTTGGTATTCGCGAATCATCGGTTGAAACCAGGGCACCACGGCATCGCCAAACATCGCATTGCAATCCGGCAGATTCAGTTTTGTCTGGATGTCCAGATAGACCTGACGCTGCACCAGCAGAAAGCCGGTCGCCGCATACAGAATTTCCAGCAGTCCGCCGCCCGCTCCGAGGAGTACGTTTTGAGTTCCGGGCAGGAAGTTGGAAGCGAACTGACGGCGTCCCTTCTTGGCATACAGGCCCGACACGATCGGCAAGTTATGACTCCGCAATTGTTCGACGCTGTCGGGATTGAATCCGATATCGGAGTCGATCCATAGTGTCTCAGCAAAGCCATCGCGAACGGCCGCACTGGCGATGACGTTTCGGGCCATATCAATAGCAGCGTAACCACGCACTCGGCGAACCGTGTAGCCGCGTTGTTCGAGGACTCGCAAGGATTGTTCGCACGCCGTGGCGATTGTATCGCCGCACGGCACAAGGATGACACAATATTTAGCTGGCAACGTGGTCATAGCATGATGTCCAAAAAATCGGAATTGAGAGTGAAGAAGAGTGTGGACTGCGGTCATTCGTCCGGCGAGCGGCTGGGCGTCAGCCCTCCGATTAAAAACAACGGGCC
>JANOZG010000252.1:0-2204 GCA_031429275.1 Planctomycetota bacterium | reverse complement strand
GGCCGACAGGCCGGATGAGGGGGCAGCTTCAGGCAATGCATCATCAAATCAAACACCAAACACAGAATCGCAAAACCCCCTCACCCTCACCCCCGAATCGGGGGAGAGGGCACAGTCGCGGCTTTTCGCGGAGCATCTGGTCTTCGCCGACGATGGTCGCCTGGCGGAACGTCGACTTGTTGAACTCGATGGTGGCAAGTTACTGCGGAGGATCACGTACGACGCTGATGGCTCGGTGAAGGTGCTCGATGGTGACAATAAGGAATTGTTCAGCGCTAGATTCAGTCGTTCAATTGCAGCGGAACCTCAGTTGACTCCGGATCTGAGTGGTCTCGTGGTGTTGCCGATGCCGGTGCGGAAACCGGAAGTCATCGTCGCTCGCACGACGGATAACGACGGCAAAGTCACGGCGGATGCCGATTTGTCAGAAGACGATGCGATTTCCCTGATGCTGGCGTCTATGGCAAACGGCAACGGGGCTCGCGTTGTCGAAATTGCTCGCGCGCGGTTTATTGACAAGGGCGATATACGGGATGGGATTTATGTGCTACTGAGTCAATTTCCAATGGCGTTGGTGCAGGCGGCTGTGCCGAGGGAACCAGCGACCGGGAACTCAGAATCGCAAGGTACCCCGGGGCTGACGCCGCCGGGCTCGCCGGGGTTTGATTTGAGGCCGCCGGTCGAAGGTTCGCCATTAAAACAATTCGTTCGGCAATATATCAACTGGTTGCGCGATTCCGCGCCGTGGCAGTCGGGTAGCGGCGGTGTTTCTGAATTCCGCATTGATGCTCCAGAAGGCAGCTTCCTGCAACGCATGGCGATGGCTCGCAATCTGTATGTCCGTTGGTTGACTGATTCTTCGACGAAGGATCTGACTCAGGCTCAGGTACAGCAGGAAGTCGATCAGACACTGCAGTTCATCGGTTCTTGTCGAACGCTGGACATGGGCTGGGCGTTGATGAACACTATGCGGCCTCGACTGACGACGCCGGAGCATCTGGCGGCGTATGCGAAAGCGGCCGAGCGATTCGAAAAGCATCCGTTTGTTGGCTTACTCGTGCGAAGACAACGCATCGAGGCTCTTTTCGCTGCACTGGAATATGACGAGGGATTTGCACTCTTTTCGGAATGGCTGGAGGCTCATCTGCACGCCGGCGTTGTGCCACCGATCGGAGCAGAACTTTACAGAGCGTGTGCAGTCACCGATGGCCAGTCAAAACTCGATGACTTGCTGATGAAGAACGCTCGTCAGTTAGCCGATGCGCAAATGCTGATGACGTTAAATTCACTTGCTGTGCAAATGCGGGAACTCGGCAACGTGAAGATCGCCGATCGAATGATCACGCTGCTGCTGTCGTCGCTCGACACAAAACAGCGGCCGGATGTTTCACTCTATGCCATCGAACACCTGCGGCAAATGAAGGACGCACGAGCCGACAACCTGCTGGATCAGGTGATGGAGCTGCCGTTGGCTGATCAGATGCCTCAACTGTGGCGATTCGCATCGAAACTGGCGGAAGAGTCTGGTCGAAAGCGTCTGGCGGCTGACCGACTTGAGCACGCGATTCAACTGGAGTTTGCGACTCGTCCGACGACGATCAATATCGAAACAGTGCGTCGTGACTACGCGGAACTGTCGGCAAAGTACGACGAACTCGTCACAGCCGCCTCCACACTGGAAGTCGCACCACCGAGTGGATTGTCGTCAAGCATTGTTCAAGCCGCCGATCAATGGCGAACGCTGGATGAAGATGACACTACCGCGTGTCAGACGGCGTCGCGGCTGCTGGCGAAGCTGAATAAAACAGATCTGGCATGGGATTATCTCGTAACGCCGCTGGCGGAGAACAGCGGCGAATCCGCTCCATGGATCGCGTTAGCTCGAAATCTGGGGAATGATGATCAAATCGATCTGGCTGACATGGCGTGGAGCCGTGCGTTTGAGTTCGAAACGACGAACCCGGAAATACTGCTGGATCACGCGATCATGCTCCAGTCAGCCGGTCGGCCAGTGCAGGCGAAAGCCGTCCTGCAGCGAGTCGCCGACGGAACCTGGCAGCCACGATTTTCCCCGACAATTCAAAAGATCAAGGAGCTTCTGCAGGCCATGTGATCGACGCAGGGCGATTGCGATTTGGCGAGCGGCTGCGTCAGCTTGCCGGTACAACGACGAAGTACCGGAAGGCTGACTGGACTCTGCTTGC
>JANOZG010000251.1:0-3183 GCA_031429275.1 Planctomycetota bacterium | reverse complement strand
TGAAACTGGGCGACGAAGTCAAGGACACGTTTGTCTATCAGGTCAGCGCCGGAAGTCATGCGACGCCGATCACAGAAACCGTGACGGTTTCGGTTCGCGGCAGGCTGGATCCAGGTGAGGACGACTACACACTGGGAGCCAACGGCGGAGACATCACTCAGCAGCCAGTTCTGAACATTCCCGCCAACATGGGCCTGCTGGTCAATGACTCGCTGGGGTCTCCGGTCGCCGTCGCAGGGCAACGGACCAGCAAGTATGGGGCGACCGTGAACATCAACGCGAACGGGAGCTTCACGTATGATCCATCCACGCTGGACAATCAGAGGGTCATCGACGACGCCAATGCCAATCAGGTGATTCTGGATACAGCCGTCGACCAGTTCAGCTATGTTGTCAACGGCAGTGGCGGTTCGTCCGCCACACATCTTGTCACGGTCCGCCTGAGGATGTTGGATCCGACGCCAACAATCTCCGGGGCATCTTCAGCTATGACGGCGGTCATTGTCAATCGGGAACTGGTGATCAATACCACGGTGACGCCGACATCCACACAGGCCTTGCACGTGGCACTGACGGGTGCAGGAAGCCAGCTGTTTGTCGTCTCTCAGTTACGTGAAAGTGCTGGTTTCGATTTCTCCCTCGACGAGACGGCGTCTTTCCTGCATACCATGTACCCCACGGTTGGTCCGTTCACCACTTCTGAATTCGACCGAGTGATTTACAACGGAACCAGTGAACGTGACAGTTTCCGCGTCGATGCACTGGACGCGCTTGGAACGATTCCTGTCATTGCCAACGGGAATGCGGGAAATGACAAACTGTCGGGCGGCCTCGGTGCCGACGTTATTCGCGGTGGTGAGGGCGACGATATCATTCGTGGTCTGGCAGGCAACGACGAACTGTTCGGTGATAGCGACCAACTGGTGGGTGATGGTGGTGCGGACTTTATTTTCGGTGGGGCCGGTGACGACCTTCTGTCCCCCGGCATGGACAGTGTGACGGACTTCCTTGTGGGAGGAAGCGGTTCCAACATTCTGGACATGACACTGAACGACGTGAATCTGGACGAAAATGGAGTCGTTCCGTCCGGCTCCGTGCTCGCACCACTCCCGCCCGCCGGTGCTCGCCTGGCCTCTCGCCTGGCCGGTTCCAGCCAAGGGACTGTGGTCCTGTTCGAAGACCAGTTGCCTGATGGCTCCTTTGGCGAAGGATCGTACGTGGTCACCACCGGACACAAGAACAGCGGTTCGGCGTCGCTGGAACTCAGGGGCGACGGTAACAGTCTGACGTGGAACGGGGTCCGCGGGCATTCGTTTCGAGGCTGGAAGCCGAATCCGAGCACGCCAATAAATGCCGACAGCGAGATTACATTCCAGCTCTACATGACCCACACGAATGAGTTCTTTGGCTCAACGCGACAAGTGATGGTTTCGTTCAACAGCGAGCGATTGGGTTGGCACCACCGCGCCTATTGGGGAGAAGATATCATTGGCTGGTCGCCAGGAAATCATAAGAGACGGATGGGCAACCTGCAGACGTTCGGCACGTGGCACACGGTGACAATCAAAGCGTCAGATATCGGTCTGCAGGCAGGCGACCGTCTACATGAAGTCTCCTTTGAGATGGTGGGCGGAAAAGCGTTCTTCGATAAGATTGAGGTGAAATCGGCAAGTGGGAATAGTGGTTATTCCAGCGGTTCTAATGCAATTGCCGCTATCCAACTCAACGAACGCCCGTCCGAGCACGACCTGAACAAAGATGGCGTGTTGACGGCTTATCGGAACTCCGATGGTTCGAAGGTCACGCTGGCTGGCCCCTCAAACATCGGGTTCACGATCTCAGGAAATGCAGGTTCCTTCAGCCACGAGTGGAACGGCGGTTCCGAAAACTTTGTCGCCACCAATACGGTATATCTGGAAACAGCAGTCGGCAAAATGCCAATTTTTGCAACGCCATGGCTTCCGGTGAAAATTAAGACCAAATACGACTCCCATACGAACCGGGGTGAGTACGACGGAATTGAATTGGAGGCATTCGAACTTTCGTCGGACGCAAGCGCAGATGCAATGTTCGGTTTTCTGAAAGACGAAATGGGTATTGAGATCAGTGGTCTCAGTCGTCAGTGGGGGCTTAAGCTTGGCAAGGATCTGGACGGCCTCGGTTTGCCTTTGGCGAAAGCCGTCCCGTATATCTTTTACAATGTCAACGTTGGCCAGGATATCGGGAAGTTCGGAGGCGTGTCACTCAGCGCCGGAATTGGAAAACAGTTGGCCATTGCCCTGGACCCATCCGATCCGGCCTTGCTGATGAAGTTTAAGGGCGTTCCCGGCCCGGTCTCAGATCTGGCGTTTGGTGCTTCGAAGAAAGGTCACATTCCGTTCAAAGCCGCCCGAGAAGTCTGGAGCGATGCGTATGGCAACACTAGGTCGAAAAGTGACCCGTACTTCTACGGCAACCTTTTCCTGGAAGGCAAGCTCAATATCGATAAGTTCCAGGCCAGCATCGAGGGGAACATCGTCGTTGATCTGGACAAGAACAACGACGGCAATGCGCTGGGACTGAGCGGCGATGAACTTCGCAGGATCATGTATGGTGAGGTAAGACTGGAACGTGCCATCGTCAATGCAATCCAGGATGTCCAGATTGGATTCAATGGCAAGCTGAATATGGAGATCGGCCTGAAAAGTGCCGGTGTGGGAATCACCGTACCGATTGGTGAAACCACGGCGTTCTGGAACGGCAATGCCTTCGCCATCTGGGGTGGGCACGTAAATCCGTTCGAAGGCACGTTCCTTGAAAAACTGCCGATAGACCCTCGGCAGACGAAATTCGAGGGCAATCTGTATGTTGATACCAATGGAGACTTCCGCATCCGCGTGCAGTCAACCAGCAACATTTCTTTCTTTGGACCGCAAGCGACCGTCTCACTGGATATCGCCAAACGGGGCAGCACCCTCGAAGCAGAGTTCAATGCAGGCGTGACGGTGCCATTCTTAGAAACGAGGGTGGACATTCAAGGCAAGGTCGTCAGCAATGGAGCTTTTTACCTTCAAGGCAGACTCAGGCATGGGATTACTTTGGGGCCAATCGGCTTTCACGGTGAGTTGATTGTCAAATTGACCAATGACACCAGCGGTCGCTTTCCCAACAATCCGCATATAGCCAACACACTGCTGACAATTG
>JANOZG010000250.1:0-15859 GCA_031429275.1 Planctomycetota bacterium | reverse complement strand
CGGGGCTGAGTGCGTTGGTTCGCAGGTCGTCGATCGCGCGAATCGCCAAATCCCCACCGGACGAAATTGTGCTGCCTGCGGTTGTCGAACCAATCGAGACTGTCGTATTGCCGGTGATCGTATTCGTGGCGCTACGACCCGTGGCGTTGTACGCTGTGGTCCGATTGGAAAGCAGAGTCACATCACCAGTAGCGGCAATTGTTGCTCCGCCATTGATCGTGATTGTCGCCAAATCTGTGAACGCATTCGAAGCCGGCAGCAGCGCGGCGGTGCTGGATGTGGTGACAGTACCCGCTGTCTTCGCTTCTATCGTCACGGTCGCCGCAGAGACGGTTCCGCTGATCGTCACCGACGCGGCATTCGTTCCAGTGACAGCCGGCGATGCACTCGACGTATTCCGAACTCCGGTACTCGCGGACGCCACCAGCCTCAGCGCCGTCCCCGCACTGACGGTCACTCCGGCATTGACCGTGATGCTTTCGGCACCGATGTCGAGACTGCTGGAAGTATTAGTGTTTCCGGTAAATGTGACAGAGTCCGTTCCATCTCCACCGACAAACGTCAGGCTGTCACTGATCCCAGGCGATGCACCGCTCAGATCGATGGACAACATATCGCCATCGTCCGAGCCGTTGATTACGACATTGGTAATGGAACCGCCGATTCCCGTTGTGGATGAGCCAGCGTTATGAGTCAATCGCAGTGTATTGACATTGTCTGCAGAGAGTGTGAATGGGCCCGTGAGCCCGGTAAGCTCAATCGCCACCGACGAAAGCAGCAACCGAACCTCCAAAGCCTCCATCGCGGAGACTATTTTCTTCGCCTTCTGTCGACGTACAGCCTTCGGACTGCCGATCGCCGCAGGTTCGCTGGTCGCAAACATTGATGTCAACCATGATTGAATTCCGGCTGGCTGTTGGCGAGTCTGAGTTTTGCGACGATTTTTTCGATTTTTGCCGAAGGGAAATTCAAACACCATCTTGTCGATTCCAGTAAGGCCCAAAAACTGCAATCACTGTCCCTGGTGCGCGCAGTGTGCGCGCAAGCATGACATATGTGCATAGTTACGTGGACTAAGCTCGACCGAGTTTCGAGGTTTCTGCACGTGGCAAGTAAAAAAAATTTACACCGTTCGAAGAATTGCAGATTTCGCTTAGGCTCGGCTGTGTTTAACGGCCGGCGCAAAGATTCTGTTGCTTATGAAACGCCGGTATCTTCGAAATACTGGGCTCGCCGTCGCCAAATCATTAAAGCTCAGGTCACTGCGAATGCAGCACACTCTATCTTCTGCGAACCGTCGGAACTGAGGTCTGGCATCGGCGAGCAGAGGATGTCAATCTCCGGATTGAGGGCCTAACGAAGAATCAGGGGACACATGTCCCCGCTCGCCTCAATTCAGCCCACTCCAAGTACAAATACCGACAATATCAAAAGACGCCGTAGATGCCGTGCTTCAGGAACGCGATCTGGCCATTCATAACGCGGTAGTCGATTCCAACGTCGTAGCGCAAATGATCAAGCTGACTGCGTCGGTCATTAACAAAACCGGAAAAATCTGCTGGGTACTTTTGCCAATCCAGGAAGAACAGCAGTTGATCGACATCGACGCCGGAATAGTAGATCGTATCGCACGTGCGTTTGTTGGCGAGACAGATTGTGTGGCAGTTTTTTAACTCCGGGCGATACAGAAGTTCGATCGGAACACTCCACGATTCCGAGAACACAGAGCATTGCAGTTTGGCAACAATCTGATCCTGATGTTTTTGAGCATCGAAAAAGAAATAGAAGTTTTCGAGCTGGCGACTGCTCTGAGTGAACTCGTACGCAATGCCCGACGACACATCGCTTCCCGGGTTTCCGATATATACGTGAACCGAATCCAACGTTCCATTTTGAACGGCGGCTTTTTCGGTGAGATCGAATGAAAACATGAAATACGGAACGTTTGGATTCACCGTTTTTGGCAGAGCCAATTGACCCGCACAGGCATTCACCAGCCGCTCAATAGAAATCACTCGATCCTCGCGGCCATAGTCATAGATGTAGATTTCCAGTGCCCACTGTCCGTCGATCTGCTTGATTCCGTAAACGCTCCGAAAGTCGCCGATTCCTCGCTGAATGGCCTGCACAATTCCACATACCCATTGGCCATGCGGCATTTCTTCGATGGCTCGGAACAGCAACGTACTGGGGCGCAGCTTGCCGAGGCCCGGATTAGGCGGCACATAGGGCCAAGAGCAATAGTTGAAATACGGATCTCCGAGCCTCATACGTTCGTCGAGAAGTGAGGGCGGCAGGGAAATCTTCATCGTGGCTGTCCAGTGTGTCGTCGATTCAAAAATCGAAACCTGCACGTTTGGCAAGGAAATGGCGCCCAACTTCCGAGTCTGAAAACTCGTTGAATTCAGGGAACTCCGTCAGTTTCACGACTTTGTCGCCAAACTTCGTTTCCAGCGTTTCAATCGCCTGAGCTGTTTCCTGGTGGTTTTTCAGTTTCATCAACATTCCAAGTTCAGCAACATAAGGATCGCTTATGTTTGGTGCTGCAGTTTTTGCAGCGGTGATCGCTTCCTTAGCTTCTTTGATCCGATTTTGTGTTATCAGACCTTCAATTCGGTAGGCATTCAGCCATGGATCTTCCAGAGCCGTCATAAGAAGGTCCGCCATTGCCAACATTTCGACGGGATTTTTTTCCCTCCTATAGAGATCAAGCAGCATCAAATTCGATGCAACGGTTTCTGGGTAGGTTTCTGCCAGTTGCACGACCGCCTTTCGATAGGCACTGAGATCGATCGATCTTGAAACTTCGCATTTCGTGGCGAGTATTCCAGGATGTTCATCGAGAGGGGGCCGTATGTTGTCCAGGCTTGCCAGTGTTCCATTGGCGTCATGCCGTGCCACTTGGATCGCGAAATCAGCAAATTCCTCGGCTGAGTCTACGATAGATGATTCAATGCCAGTACTTGAAATCCTTTCCGGACAGCGCTGAGACAGGAACGGACCAACAGCAAATGGACGCTTACAAATGCTTACATAATCAGGACATTGCAGTGCCAACACATCTACTATTTTTGGCCCCTGACCATCGACTGTTTGAATGACAAATTCGTTGTAAACTAACCCCTCATTCGCCACTACGAACCTGAACAGAGGTCGCAAATGTGTCCCGCAGCGATTGAACCGAAGAAGCTGCAAATCTGAATTGGATTTCATCGCTTGATCTGCCAGAAGGCTGAAAGAATCAGTCGCCTGGCCACCTCGTATGAATTCGGATCGTTGTATTGAACTCATCTCAGCACCTACGATCGACCGTGCCATCAAAAACGCGACGGAGAAACACCCCTTCAGTGCTATCGCGTCCTTCGCTGTCACCGCCGCCTGGATCATGGCTACGAACGCCCTCACTTCCGCGTCGCTTGCTGGTACAAATCCCGTGAGTTCGTTGATGCGTTCGAAGGTGAGCAATCCACTCGCGTCAATTGATGAAGCTTTTGGCTTGGGATCAGCTTTGAGATCTGCAGTTCGACTCGCCGACGCGGATGATACGATTGCACTAGTCGAATTGCCCGACGCTTGACGAGACTTGCTCGATTGTTGTCCAAGCGTGTCGTCGAGGAAGAATAACAGAATGCTCATTCCCGCAACAAAAGAGAAAAAACAATGCTTCACACAAAATATTTTGACGGTTCTGATCCCTGAACGATGATTCATTGGACTTGGCATCCTTTCCAATTCGTGATTGGCGTCAACGGATTCGGAGTCTACATCGGCCACCTGATATTCAGCCACGGCAACTCGTCATTCAGGTGAACGTTGTCAACGCGTGAGCTCCGAACAACGGCAGAAACTGCCGATAGGCCGTTGCGGTGTTCCAATTGACAGAATCTCCTGTCAGAATGCTCTGCGCATTTCACCACGTCGGAAGACTTTCTCTGAATAGACTGCCTGATCAAACTATGTTGCAGTCGATTCCAGAACTTCAATCGCTGGCAATGTGGGGTCTGGCGGATCTGTTGCATTGGGCTGCAGCGCGGGAGTTGAAGTACGGTCTAGAGCGGTCGGTTCGATTTCAACAGAACGTCTTCGAGCCTCGACGAGTACTCGTGTCGTTTTCGATCAGCCAAATCGGTGTTCATGCTCTGGCGGACGTGCTGAATCTCTGCCGCACGATGCGAGCTCCTGAGCGGCATCTGCAAAGCATCAGTCGCTTCTTTGCCGGAGCCGCCTACGTCCATTTTGGATTTGAGTATTCGGGAGACGTTGTTGTCGGCAAATGTTATCTCGAACTACCGACGACGAGGGAAAACGCTCCCGCAACTTCTGGCCAACTGCAGTTTCTGGGATTCAAATGGTCGATGAGCGAGTCCTCCATGGCAGTCGTGACTCGATACCGCATCCTGCGAGTTGCCGATTGGAAAGATGCCGCAACGATCATGCAGGCGAATACTGGCCCGGCATTACAGTCGGTCATGCAAGGACTGATGACGGCTGTTTGTATGCGGGGGCAGGCAGAAACACGTACTCCCAGTGTCCTTGAAATCGAAGAAGAAGGCAGCGATCGGAAATCGTTCGATTTGAATGTCTACGATCTGGGTCTTTCCGTGGTTGCTCTGGCCGCTCCGATATTGTTGGCAGCCGGAGTTCTTAGTCTGGAGGGCGCCGCGATCGAGAATTGGCTGGCCATGAATCCAGGAGCTTCAGTGGGACATATCGCGACCGGCCTGGGACGCGATCAGCAGTCATTCTGTACGATTTATTATGGCCTGTCGTGAATGGCGCGCCAATCCCGTCGGCGGCGCGCCGGGCGTACGGCACACCCGTCGCTCCGCCGACGGGAACATTTTCACTGCCGTGTGTCACTTACCGCTGGCCGCTCGCGACAGCCGTGATCAGCATGAAGGGCACTTCCAGCAGAATGATCTGCACGCGCACATCTGAAAATCCAACAGCCTTCAGCAACGCTGTGTAGAATTCGGGACGTCGGTAGGATCGAAAGAACAGCAGCACCGGCAAGAGTCCATAACCCATGGCATATTCGTCGATGTTCCACTGTTGGCGTTCAAAGATCAGCAGACGCCCCCCGGCAGGCAATGCCTGAAAGCATTTTCTGACGATGACTTCGGTCAGATCGTCCGGCCAGTCGTGTAACACAGATTTACATGTAATCAGATCGTGACCTGTCGGCAGTTGATCATTGATAAAATGCAGTGCCTGAAAACGAATTCGCGAACCTTCATCAAACGACGAGACGTGACGCTCGCCCACATGGCAAACGACCGGAAGATCGGCAACGGTCACTTCGAGTAACGGAGCCCGGCGACATGCTTGCACTGCGAACTCACCGCTGTTTCCTCCCAGATCCAGCATGCGGTGACGTTCGGCAAACGGAAAATGATCACAACACACCGGAGCTTCGTACCGAGTCAGCATCGTCGTGAGTTTCATCCATCGCGAAGCCTGCAGGCAGTTCTGTGGAGTAACCTCGTAGCAACGGCTGTAGTCGAAAAGTTCGAACAACTTCGACGTGGCCATGAACTCTTCGGACGAACTCAGCAACTGCGGCATGCGTGTGAAAAAATCGGCTGCCACCAGTTCGGAAAACTGGAGCTTCGTCAGAAGTAGCTCGCGATATTGCAGCGCCGTGCGGAACTCAGGAGTTAAATCGATCAACGATTCCTTGAGACGCAATACGCCTGCCCTCACGAGGACTCTTGTCAGAAAATCCGCGCCGGCCGCATCACACGCTCGATTTCGGAACAGCAGCCTTTGTGAAATCGCTCCAGATTCTCCGAGCTGGTCGATGACGCCCATTTCAAAAGCTGCCTGCAGCGTTCTCGCCTGCAACGCATCGTGCAAATACTGCTCGATAATCAGGAATTCAGTGGTCATCGCAGGTTGCCTAGGCAGATCTCTGAAGTCCGTTGTGTTCCGGATGAATCCAGTCGAGTAAGTCTTCATGCAGCGGCAGATCTTTCAATGTCGCTTCGTTCGACTTCAGCAGCGAACGCAGTGACTGTTGAATCATGGTGGGATCAGCGGCTGTGGCGTATAGCGTTGGCTGGCCGGGTAGCCTTCCACATCCCGTGAGAACAAAGCGATAGCTGGCTTCTTCGATGGCTTCCGGTGCGAGCGGACCAACGCTGCCGGATGCCGAATACAGTGCCAGTCGCTGGCTAAGTTGTTCCGACATCGGTCTCGAAGTGACTGATTGCCAGAACGGTGTATCCGTCCGCTTGCTGAGCAAATAGTGCATTTGTGTAAAGTCGCGAATTTCTTTGACAGCGGTCTGCATGCGCTCGTTGTAGTAGGAAACAACAGCGTTGTTGGCCGATCGCTCGGGGAACAACTCAATGAATGTTTCAATTCCCAACTGGCAAAGATGACGACCAACGGACACGAGCGGATCAACCATGCAGGCTGTACTGCCGAGCGTCAGGACATTGTCACGCCAGAAATACGACTGCATGCCAGAGTTGAGCGAACTGTATTCAGGTATGACATCTTCAGGCACCGTCATCCCATCTAACGTCAAAGCCTCACGTATTTGTTGGTCTGCAATATCGTCGGTTGCGTAGTTCGAGGCAAATACGTATCCAGCATCAATAGTTGCTGCGAGTGGAGTCTGCCACAGCCAGCCAGATGCGAGGCCAGTGATGCGGGTATACGGCGGAATCTGGCGGCGGCCTGGCAGACGAAGTCTGATCATTCGGTCGCAGAGCAGTTTGTCGTTCCATGATTCAAACGATTTTGCACCGCCGGAGCCCCGGAGTTTGGCTTCGACGCCACTGCAATCGATAAAGAAGTCACTTGCGACGGCAGGGCCGTTCGCAAGTCGAATTTGAGCAACGCCGCCATGTCCATTGGATGCCACGCTCTGGATTTCGCCCGCGATTTCTTCAACTCCCGATGCCAGGGCTATCTTCCGCAGCCATGTGGCGAAGGCGCGTCCGTCGAGATGAAACGCATACGATCCAGATTGAGAAATTGGGGATGGTCCCGAAAATCCATACGGACTTTTTCCCGCCAATGACGCTCCCCAATGGAGCGAATATGAATGGAAAGGTCGCAGCAATCGCCCTGCGATACGTTCGGCGAACCATGCGTCGAACAGTGACACGTTGGCAGCACGTTCGGAGAGTGCGAATGGTTTCCAGAAATCTCGTTCCAGTTGCACCCAGTCAGAAAACTGAGTTGCCAATTGATACGTGGCCTGCGTTTCACGCATCATTTCATGTTCATCGATCTGCAGGTTACTCAAAAGTCCCCGCAAGGACGGAAGTGAAGCTTCACCGAAAAACTCAGAACATGGTTCGCCGCAGGGAATGATGGAAACGCGACAGCCGAGTTTCGCGATTTGCCGACTCAAGAATGCTGCCGCCATCCATGCAGATTCGTTGCGTCCTACAATCACGATGCGCTTTGGCAATCGGCCGACGATGGCTTCGGGACGCGGCTTTGCGGTGGTTGTCATGGAGATGTGCCTTTTTAAAACTCAGCGATTCTATATTCTGGTATGACGTTCGGTCTGTTGATTTAGTCCTAACCCGAAGCGTCAGCGAGGGATTGTTCTTGAAACAACGCGGCAGAACTTATCCCTCACTGACGTTTCGGGTTTTGAAAACCCATTGAATCAATAAGCGGCTAGCGTCGTGCGGCTCACGCGTCGGGCTTGTATTGTTGCGGTAAGTGTTGCAGAAATGCTTCGCAGACAGCCAGAGGTGATCCCTGACCATCGATCGACATCTCAGATAATTCACGCACTTTTTGTCGCTGCATTTCGAACAATTTCCGAGTCGTTGTCAGATAGCCTTTGCAAAAAGTCTCTATCCACCGCAGTCCAGTGTCATTATCGTTGCCTGTGGACTGGGATCTCATGAGCGCGCTCAGTTGAGCGACTTTCCGTGCAACGGCAATATCTGCCGGAACATCGATCCAGCACTGATAGTCGATCCATGGTTTGAGTCCCGGATGCAGGCGACCGAAATGCGTTTCGAGCAAAATGATTCGTCGACTATCGCGTCCTCTCGGCCCCGGTGAGCGGGGGACGTCAGTCCCCTGATGCGTTATCGTTGCACCGTTCACGCGCGTATCCGGTGCATGAATCGTGAGACTCGCCGATTTCTCCGGGCACAGAACGGCCAATTGACTGATCAACACGGACAGATCAAATTCGCCCACGTTCGCGCCTCGATCCGACCAGGCTTCGATCTCATCAAGCGATCGTTCGGTCGTCTTATTGAAGTCGTCTTCGTGAAGCGACATGCACTCCGGCAGTGCAGCGGCGACGTTTTCCACGGCTGTCGTCTTGCCGCTGCCCATCGTACCACAGATTGCGATGACGAACGTCATTGTTTCACGCCGCTCAGGTATTCATACTTCAGTCCGCCGTTTTGATGCAGCCAGCGGAGCACCATTGCTGATCTTGCTGCAGCGTCGCCGGGGTCGTGGTCTTGCTGGTGTCTCTTTGAAACGATGTAATCGTAAATCGGCAAAGTATTTTCTGTGGCGTCCATCAGTCGGAGATCTACAAATCCAAGTTCCTGACCGATCGACATTGCTGTTCCATCAGTGCACCATGGATCGGGCCATGGTCCATAGCCATCATTGAGCAGTGCCCGCGTCATGAAGCGAGGCGTGCTCGCCGTTGCTGGCGAATCCGTCAGTCTGATATCCGATGCCGCAAATCGGCCGGTCGACTTCAGCACGCGATGAACCTCGGCATGGAATGTTCTGCGGGAAGAAAAATGGAACATGGCTTCAACACAAAAGACCCGATCGAACGAGTTGTCGTTAAACGGCAGGTCACACGCGTCCGCTTCCTGCCAACGGATGGAATTCTGCGATTTCGAACGCAGCCGCTGGCAAATGTCCAATTGCCGAGGATCGATGTTGATGCCTGTCAGGCTCATGTCGGTAAACTGCGAATCGATGCATTCGATCAGGCCACCAAATCCGCATCCTATATCCAGAACGGACTGGCCTGACCGAACCATTGCCATTTCGATCATTACGTCATCGAGTCGTTGCTGAGCGATCCTGAAGCCGTCTGATTCGGAGTCGGACTCATTTGGTTCGGGGGCAATGTCCCAGTGTCCCAGATGCGCGCAGCGCCCCGAACGGCCGTTTTCCCAGGCGTCGATCAGGCGATCAAAGTAGACAGGAAGTGTTTGAGACATGGTCGACATTGAGGCGTAAGGGTTAGAATTTGAGATTTGAAATTTGAAATTTAGGACTGGCGACTGAACACTGCCAACTGTCGACTCATCCTCATCCCCAGCAGTAGGCGGCGTTCCGGTCGCGAGCGTGGGCCATGAAACTACAGGCGACCCATCGAGTCGTTTCACCGATCACCGGCGTGACTCGATGCAGATATCTCCCAGAGTCCACAATGATCATGTCGCCCGGATTCAAAGGGAATGAGACAGAAGAAAGCTGAGTGATGTCTGGTTTGTTCGTGACCGCATCGTCGCTCATCAGTCGCGAGTCCTGTGGTTCCACTCGGTAATCGAAGACCTCGAGCAATCCTCCGTCCAGGGGCTTGCCGATGAGAAGCACCATTGAATACATATGACTGGAAACAAGAGTCGCCAGATGTTCGTAAGCCGGACGATGGCTTTGTTCGTTATCGCAGTGAGCCGGTATGTAGCCGCCTTC
The DNA here is from genome assembly GCA_031429275.1 of Planctomycetota bacterium. Lineage (GTDB taxonomy): Bacteria > Planctomycetota > Planctomycetia > Planctomycetales > Planctomycetaceae > SXXK01. The sequence continues at coordinate 6,205 of JANOZG010000250.1, read as the reverse complement.
ACCGTGCCCGCGAAACGTCGTCAGCATGTAGTTCTGATCCGGCTCCGGTCCCGGTGCTGCACGATAGGGGCGTTTGCTGTCGAGTCGCGACAGCAGCTTCATGAGATGCGAATCGATACCGTGCGGTGCTGGAAACAGTTCATGCATATCCTGATGAAACTGCGCGGCATCGCGAAAGTAGGAATCAGGGTCGGTTTGCATCAGGTTCAGGTTCTGACCATAGAACCACGATTTGAACTTTTCCGGAAACCATGTCTTGACGAATGGCGGATCGTGACGTTCCAGACGACCGACGATCTCGTGCATCAACGCGGCATCGTAAACGTTGCGAACGATGATGCCCGTGACAGTTCCTTCGCGCAGCTGGCCTATCGCTGTTGCGTACGAGTCCACATCTGCTGCGTGGATGTCCAGCAGTGTGAAGAAGGCTTTGGGTTGTCCGAGGAGTTGCATGAGTCGTGTCTTGAAACCTGATTTGGCGAGCGGCTGGGCGTCAGCCCTCCGTGTTGTTTGCCGCGCGTAAACTCGGAGGGCTGACGCCCTGCCGCTCGCCTTTGTTGGTGTGTTTCGGCGCAGAAAAGACCCAGAAGTAGTCTCCGGTAGATCCACCGTTGAATCGAGATTCTTGATTCAGGAAGTCGCACTCTCGCTGCATGGCTTCTTCGGTCCACCCGAGGCACGATTTCATTTTGAGCGTCACCGGATCGTAGTTCAGAGCGTGCTCAGCCGGCGATCGTACCATCAGGGCCGAAGGCAGCACGCAACAGTGGTAGACTCGCAGAGCACAAGGAAATGTCCTTGCACGGTGGAAGCTGCGGCGGAACTGTTCGGGGCTGTCTCCGGGCAGGCCCATGATGATTTCGATGGCCACGCGAGCCACATCTGTGAGTCGTTGCATGTTGAATTCAAAACGTTCCTCGTCGAAGGATCGCTCCACATGAGCCAGGACTTCATTGTCAAAAGATTGCAGGCCGACTCCCACAAGCGGATTGCCGACGTTCGATAGAAATCGAATGTGCTGGTCTGTGACTTTCGCGGGATAGACCTCGCAAATCAGTTTGCGATTGTGAAAAAAACCGGTTCGATCAGCGGCAATTTCCAGTTGATCGAAAGCACGAGCATTCAGATTCAATCCGGCATCGACCAGCAGCGCACCGCTTACTCGGTTGGCAGCCATGGCGTCGAATTCAAGAGCGAGGTTGTCGGCCGTGCGAACTCGCTTGGGCGATTCCATCGTGCCCCATTCGCAAAACGAGCATGTGTACGGACAGCCTCGATAGGTTTGAAGAACTCCCAGGCCGCCCGGCGGAACCAGTCCCATGACATAAGGGGACGGCAGTTGATTCAGATCGGCGAGTGGTCGCGTCTCGGTTTCGCGCCATTGATCTCCGCACCATTGAGCAATTCCGCGAATCGTGGCCAGTGAATCGCGACGTCGATCGGTAGCCTGCACAATTTCCAGAAACGTGAGTTCGCCTTCGTTGATGATCAGTAGATCAACAGCGTCCCGAGTCTTCCGAAACGGCAGCTGATCAAACATGCTCGGCCGCGCGGACGGACCGCCGAAGACGATCAGCCGCGTCGGATCATCATGTCGAAGCTGCAGAGCGACTTTGGCGTATAACGGAAACGACCAGAGGTAAGACGAGAACCCGATCACATCGGGATCAAGCTGAATCAGGGCATCGACAAGTTCATCGACGGAAGCATCGTGCAGATCGAAAACATGCAGATCTAATTCGCGGATGTTTGCGGCTCGTAGCGTCGCTTCGATCATCCGCAGCCCGTGATTAGAGATCAACTCGGGCATCGCAGGATCGGGCGTTGGGTACATCGCCACCAAGGCAATGCGGTTACCGCTTCGCTTGGCGGCGTTGGGGGAAGCGGACCAGCCGGCGGAGACAGGAACTGCGTTCGAGACGGCAACAGCGTCAGGCACTCTTCCGTTCTCCTTCGATCAGAGCCGGAGTATGCGATGCCAGAATTAGAGAAGCCGGAGCAAAGTGCCTTGTGGACAGATTCAGAATCGTCTTGCGCCTGGCTGGTGGCGGGAACGACCACCAGAACTGGCCGGACGTTCCACCGCAGAGAATCGTTTCGCGGCTGAGCATGGCTCGCATGTCGAGTAGTTCTGTTTCGCTCCAGCCAACGCAGGATTGCATTGACAGCGTGAACGGATCGAACTGCATGTTCCATTCGGCTTTGCCTCGCGTCAACAACGCGTCGGGCAACACGAGACAGTGATAAACTCGCACGGTCACCGGCAGACTGAGCGCATAGTTCAGAGTTTCCAGGAAACCATCCCAGGAGTCTGTCGGCAGACCGAAGATAATCTGCACTTCAATGTTGGCCGCGACTTTTGAAAGCTGTTCGATCGCCGGTCCAAATTTCTCACGCCCATACGGCCGCTGCATTCGTTTCAGCAGGTCCGGATTGAACGACTGCAGTCCGACACCAAGATACGATGGACCGCACTGCGACAGGAACTCGATGTGATCGTTATTGATTTTTGAAGGATAGATCTCACACCAGAGCCCCGTCTTCTTCAGGAAGCCGACCTTTTTCTCTGCCGCCACCTGATTGCGAAATGCCTGAGCATTCAGGTTCAGCCCCGCATCGACATTAAAGACGGCCGGAGCATCGTGAGCCGCCAACGCTTCCAGTTCTGCCGTGATGTAATCTTCTGAAAATGCACCCTGCGAAATGTCCGGCGCGCCCCATTCGCAGAACGTACACGACATGGGACAACCACGGAATGTCTCCAGATATCCAACGGCTCCGTAGCTCATCAGTCCCATTTGATAGGGCGAAGCAATCTGGTCGAGGTTCAGTAGTTTTGGTCGAACGCCGGTAAACTTCCATCCCAGCGGCGTTGGAAGTTCCAGTGCCATCACGGTGGACAGCACATCGAATCGATCCATTGTCGAACCGGCATTTTGAAGGGCTCGCCCGATGTCACAAATCGCCTGCTCACCTTCGCGCGAGACGACGGCATCCACATAGTCGATTGCACGCCGATAGGGTTCCAGATCCAGAACAGACGGACGCGCGGAAGGACCGCCAAACACAATCGTACAATCGGGCAGTCGTTTTCGAACCTGCCGCGACACTTCGATCAGACACTTCGCGGACCAGACGAACAGAGACATTCCGATCAGCTGCGGCTCAAACTGCACAAGAGCATCGACGTAGCCAGCGACATCGTCACGTTCCAGATCGAACAGCCGAGTTTCAGCCGACGACAGTTCCGGGTCGGCGACAACGGAGGCAAGGATTCGATGGATTCCGTACGACGGTAGTTCCACGCCTTGATTTTCGTGACTGTCAACGGTGGGCGTCATGCACGCGAACGCGATTCGAGTCAGTTTGCGTTGCGGCGATGCCATTGCTTGAGTGCTTCCATGCAGTGCTGAGGAGTTTCCGTTCTCCGTCGATTCGACGCCGTATGATACAGCGAAGTAGAAGAGTGATCCTAGGTCAGTTGCTGACAGGATAGGCGAGCGACTGGGCGTCAGCCCTCCGTGTTAGCGGCGGTGCGTGAACTCGGAGGGCTGACGCCCTGCCGCTCGCCTCAGGATGCTTTTGCGAGTGGCATGTAGATTCGTTTCAGCACCTCCTCATGCAGTGGCAGATCTCGCATGGCTTGTTCGTTTTGTTGCTGAATGGCCGAGAGGATTCCCTGAATCTGATGTGGCTCAATCGACAGTGCCAGCGCCGAGGCGCGGCGAGGAAGACGATCGTTGCCGGTCAGTAGATGATAGTAGCTTGTTTCTGGAAACGCTTCGGGAAGCAGCGTGTCGAGCGATCCGGCGTCGTCGTACATCTCCAGTCGACGCTTGAGGGCTGGCGACAGTTTTGCTTCACGAGCGGAAATCCAGAAAGGCGTATCCGATCTTTGACTAAGCCAGTAATGCATCTGCACAAAGTCTCGCACGTCATCGTAGATCGCTGCCATCCGAGCGTTGTAATGATCCTGCAACGGCTGCCAGTTTGATCCTTGTGGAAAGGACTTCAGGAACAACTCGATCCCGATTTGACTTAAGTGAATGCCGCTGGATTCCAATGGCTCGAGGAATCCCGCCGACAGGCCCACGGCAAGCACGTTGCGCCTCCAGAAGTGCGTTTGACGGCCGACTCGCATCTTGAGAAAACGAGGCTTCAAGTTGGTGTCGGCGATGTCTTTCGTCGCCTCTTGCAACTGCGACCATGCTTCGTCGTCGGAGACGAATTTCGAACTGTAGACATAACCCAGCCCGACGTGATCCGCCAGAGGAATGTGCCACGTCCAGCCAGCAGGCATCGCCTGTGATTTCGTGTACGGTGGAATCGTTCGCTTGCCGGGAATCTTGAACGCGACAGCTCGATCGCAAAGAAGCTGATCGCTCCAACTGTTAAACGGATCTTCCAGCGCCTTGTGCATCAGCACGGACTGAAAACCAGAGCAATCGACGAAGAAGTCGCCAGAGACAACTTCGCCCGATCCCAGCGCCACCGAGGTCACATCGCCCTGCTCGTTCAAGACTGCGTTCGATACGGATCCTGCCACTTCATTCACACCGCCGGCCAGAGCAAAATCTCGCAGCCATCCGGCAAGAGCTTCGGCGTTGAAATGAAACGCATACGACTGAGTCTGCGTCATCGGAGATTGTGTGGTCAACGAATGCGGACTCTTGCCGGCAATCGATGCGGCCCATTGCAGCGAATACGAATGATAAGGCCGTCCGCCTCCGGATCGTTTGTAATCGGCCAGCCAGAACGGAAACAGATCACGCCCATCGATCCTCGCGCCACAGACTCCAAACGGATGCCAATTGTCGTGTCCCGGACGAAGCCAGTCACAGAATTGAATTCCGAGCTTGTACGTCGCTTCGCAACGCTGCATCATTTCCGCCTCGTCAGCGCCGAGCGTTTTGAGCAGCGACACGAGCGACGGAATGGATGCTTCTCCCACACCGATGCCGCGCGGGCCGGGCGGTTCAACGACCGTGATCCGGCAATCCGCAGGTTTCAAGACCCGTGACATCATCGCCGCACTCATCCATCCCGACGTCCCACCTCCGACGATGACGATGTGACGGATTTTCTGCTGTGTACCCTGATTCATCCGTGATTTTCCATTCATTTCAGGCGAGCGGCAGGGCGTCAGCCCTCCGTGTTGATTTCTGCATTCTAAGCATAGCGCCCACGCCGAACCGCTCGCGCATCGTTTGGATCATGCCGACCGTGGCATCGGTCGCAATTCGTCTTCATGCCAGCCGTATTGTTTCACATATGCGGCATTCAGGCCAAGACATTGTTTTGATCCGCAAACCTCGCGAAACGCGCATTGGTGGAAGCCGTTTCGGTTGAATTCGTTCCAGAATCGCGGATCAATTCGCAATTCGGGCTGGTCGTTGACCAAAGCGTCGGCTTCCGAGCCAAGCAGGCAATGCGGGAAGTTTTTAACTTCAACCTCCCGACCGTAAACCCGCGCCTGTTGGATGGCTTTGCGAAGAAAAGGACGCACTTCAAAGTGCGAAACCAACAACTTCGGATCGCCTTCTTCCTGCATCGGCCAGTAGCTCCAGAAATCCATTTCGACGAGGTTCGGTATGTCTCGGAGGAGCTCAACAACATGCGGCAGTGTCTGGTAACTGAGTCGCGTGACAACCGTATTTGTCAACTGCTTCACATCAGCGAAGTTGGCCAAATTGCGAATTCCCTGAAGCGTCTTCTCAAACGAACCCGGCACTTCGGTGATGAAGTCGTGCGTCTGGGCGTTGTCAGCAGTCAGGCTGATAAAGAACTCGTCAATCCCCGCGTCGATCAGAGTTCGACAATAGCGAAGATCGGCCAAACGCATCCCATGAGTTTGGATTCGCACATGTCGGAAGCCAGCGTCCCGAGCCCTTTCAGCCATTCGCGGCAGATCAGCGCGGAGTGTGACTTCGGAACCGGTAAGAATCAGCCCCGTCCATTTTTGCTCGCTTCGATTTTCGTCCAACAGAGAATTGAATTCTGTTTCGTCGGCCGGAGTGAGCCAATCCATGGTCTCAAGTATCATGCAATGGCGACACTTCAGGTTGCAGCGAAAGTGTACTGTCATTTCCACGTATTCGGCGTGGTTGAAGAATCCCATTGCGTTTGCCTTCTTGCTGCGTTTAGTAACGCAGTTCAACGGCAACTGTCGGTCCCGTCAAGGCCAGATTCGACCCGATCCCGTATG
>JANOZG010000249.1:0-7344 GCA_031429275.1 Planctomycetota bacterium | reverse complement strand
TGAATCTGAATAACGATAAGATTATGGTCTCCGAAAACATGCTCGACCCGGGCAATATGACCAACGTTTCTCGCGATGAAATTGAAGAGACGATGGTTTCTAAAGTCTCAATGATGCCAAGTGGCCTGATCAACACGCTCAACAAAGACGAAGTACTTGATCTGGTTGCCTATCTGCAATCTGGCGGTGATCCAGATGCACCTGTGTTTGCTAAAGGGAAAAAGACTGTGAGTACTCCAACGCCAAAGGAAAAACCGATGTTTACTGATGCTGGCCATACTGTCGATTCACTGGATGTTGTTCAAAAGCGGATCGCCGATGGTTCTGCGGTGTTGATTGATGTGCGTGAAGTCTCGGAATGGAATGAAGGACATTTGAACGACGCCATCCTGGTGCCTCTCAGCACGTTGAAAGACGCTTCAACTCAAGCAGCCGCAATAGCAAAGATCCCGAAAGACAAAACTGTTTACGTTCACTGCCGGTCGGGCGGTCGAGTTCTTCAATGTGCAGAAATTCTGGCTGGGAAAGACTACGACCTTCGCCCACTGAAACCAGGGTTTTCGGCACTCGCGGATGCTGGCTTTGAAAAAGCAGCGCCGTGAAAGTGAGCGATCGCGTTAAAGTAGGACGGGACTCCAGTCCCATCCTGATTTAAGAAATGTCAGGACGGGTCTGGAGACCCGTCCTACGAAACTCGACGCGTAATTCCCTCGCCGACGCAGACATTCTGCCCAAAGAACAGGAAACTCGGATGATCCCACCAGCACTGCCGTCACGTCGAGAACTTCTCAATCGCACTAGCTGCGGTTTTGGCGCGCTCGCGTTGCAGGGAATGCTTGCGCAGTCGGTGGCGGTAGAAACGGCAAAGTCTTCCGGGCGTATTTCCGTTGCTGAACAGCGGCCGATGTTTGCGCCACGTGTGAAGCGAGTGATTTTCATCTTCATGCAGGGCGGGCCAAGTCACGTTGATTCGTTCGACTACAAACAGGAATTGGTCGATCGCGACGGACAATCGATCGACTTCACTGGCGTTCGATTCGGCGACTTCGGCAAAGAAACCAAACAGAAACTGATGAAACCGTTGTGGCGGTTTTCGAAGTATGGTGAATGCGGTCGAGCGGTTTCGGATCTGTTTCCAAACATCGGGCAGCATGTGGACGATCTATGCTTTCTCCACGGCATGCACACCGAAGGCGTCGCGCATGGGCCGAGTACCTTGTTTCTGCATACGGGAGCGACCGCGCAGGTTCGTCCGTCAATCGGTTCATGGATTCTATACGGACTGGGTACTGAGAATCAGAGTCTGCCAGGATTTGTTTCGTTGCAGCCTTCGGATGCCAACGGAGGCCCGCGGAATTATTCAAACGCATTTCTGCCGGCTGTCTGTCAGGGAACGTCGATCGGCCGATCATTCCAGACTGCCGACCAGATGACGATCGATCACATCCGCAACGCTCAACTATCAACCGAAGATCTGCAACAGCGATACGATCTGACGCAACGATTGAATCAATTGCAGGCGGCCCGTCGCAATGGTTCCGACGATGAAATCAACGCCGTCATCCGAAACTATGAACTCGCATGGCGAATGCAGTCGAAGGCACCAGAAATCCTTGATTTGTCTGGCGAAACAGAATCCACTGCAGAGATGTACGGCATCGGTGAAAAAGAAACCGATCAGTTCGGCAAACAGTGCCTGCTGGCTCGGCGACTTTCAGAATCCGGCGTACGATTCGTGCAGGTGAATTACGCAGATCAGTCGACAAATCCTCGCTGGGACCAGCATTCGAATATGCCGGCTCACGCGACTCATGCCAAGGCGACCGACAAGCCTGTTGCAGGACTACTCGCGGACCTGAAACAGCGTGGATTGCTCGAAGACACACTCGTATGGTGGGGCGGCGAATTCGGTCGCACGCCGTTTTCACAGGGCTCTGACGGTCGTGACCACAACCCGAAAGGCTTCACGGTCTTTCTCGCCGGAGGTGGCGTGAAGAAAGGTTTCAGCTGGGGCAGCACCGACGAAATCGGGCGACTTGCCGTCGAAGGCAAAGTCCATATGCACGATTTACACGCCACAATTCTGCATCTGCTGGGTGTCGATCACGAACAACTGACTTTCCGCTACGCTGGCCGCAACTTCCGTCCGACGGATGTCTATGGTGAAGTGGTAACGGACATCATGGCTTGATAGGGCTGATGGAAAAAGTGTGCCACCGCCCTCGTCCGCAGGATGAATCCTCCAGGGCTTGAGCCTAAGCATCGAGGCGCCAATCGCTGTTGTCGTGCTTTGTCCGGCGTGCCTTGATGGATCCGGTGGCCGCGGCTGGACTGAGCAGAGCGAAAGAATTCCCGGGATTTCGGGCTGTGCCCTCCTTCCCCCGACCACCTATCGGTCCATAGCTAACAGAGCAGTCGTCGATTTCGCCAGAAATCCCGTGCACAGGGAATACTGGCGGATTTCACTACGATTTCAGACCGCTGTTTTTCGAGCAATCCTGAATTCATCAGGTCGTACCGACACTGCAGTGAACTCCGCACGCAATTCTGGGTCTCTAAGAAAAACTGCCTTGCGCATGCGAGGCTTGGTCCAGGAGCTGGCATGGTGTCCGTAGTGTCGAGGTCTCTGAACGTCGGTTTGTGAAGCCGAAAGTGGGGGTTCGATTCCCCTCGAACACCCTTCAATATATTGTTTTCGGAGATGTACTGTGTTGACTGAAATTCTGAATCGACCGACTCTGGTCCTTAACCGGAACTGGCAGCCTGTTGGTGTTGCCACCGTCGCCAGGTCATTGGTCAAGGTGTGGAACGACACGGCGAACATCGTCAATCCCGAGGATTATCAGCAGTACACCTGGTCCGACTGGGCTTGCCTGGTCCCCGATGTTGATGAACCAGCAATCCGTACACAATCCCGTCGCTTGCGGGTTCCTGAGGTCATCGTGTTGACATCCTACGACCGAGTTCCATCGAACTCAGTGACATTCAGTCGCAGGAACATCTTCAAGCGAGACCGATTCGCGTGTCAATATTGCGATCGACAGCCGGCCAGTGAAGACCTGACGATCGACCACGTTTTGCCGCGAGCTCAGGGAGGTACGTCTACCTGGGAAAACTGCGTACTGGCATGCGTCGAATGCAATTCTCGCAAAGCCGACCGAACACCGGAACAAGCGCACATGCCACTGCGTCACAAGCCGGTACGGCCGGTCTGGAAGCCGCAGTATGCCACACGTGGATCGCGGATCGACAGCTGGTCCCGGTTCATCAGTGAAGCATACTGGACAGTAGAGCTGAATGAGTAAATCCTGCCGCTCATGATAAAACTCATGGCGGCTTTTTTATGCGCGTTCTTCCGGTAAGCCGAGCGGCAGGTGAAATCTTACCGTACGACGGACTTCTAGTCCGTCGAAAACACGTGACGACGGACTGGAAGTCCGTCGTACGGTGGTATGCTTTTATCTGCCGCTCGCCTTTACCGCTCGCCTTTACCGCTTAGCCTTCTGACCCATCAAACTGGCTGCCTCGACAGTGATCGTCGGCTGCGCTGTGATTTGTCCTGGCTCAATCGTCACTTCCAGCTTGCGTTCGATAAAACCAACACGTTCGTGCCAGATTTCGACGATGTGTTTGCCAGGCGGCAGGTTCTCGATGACAAATCGGCCCTGCTGATTGGTGATGGCCGCATACGGATGATCGAGCGCAAGCCAATAGGCTGCCATCCATGGATGCAAGTCGGAAGCAACCTTCATCGGTAAGGATTCTTCACGCTTAGGAGTCCACAAAATTCCCGCGTTAGGTTTGGTCAATGGACGTATCATCATGTTCACAGCCTGATTCTTTAAAGGGAAGTTATGAACACTCATGGCGATCGTCGAAGTATTCATACATTCAACGGATTGCCCGACTCGAACGATCATCAAGTGAGGTGAGAAGCGGCCTGCAACCTGATCAAACATCAACGAACTGTTGGGTACGATCCCGGCCTCAGGATGAATCAGGGCCGGAGCTTTTGCCAGATACACGAAGACACCTTCGAGGCCACCGGATTGCGGATCGACGAGCAGGTCCTCGCTGACGATATTAGCCCAAATGTTCGCAGGTCGCCCTGCTCGCAGAATCACTTCGGGGCGAAGATCAATATGATCAGGATTCGTCACCTGAATCCGCCCATGCACCGAGCCCCATTCAGAATCGATATCGATGGCGTCGGACAGCTCTTCGACCAAGCCAAGATCCACATGCGTCCGATCCGGTTCAATCGTGAAGCCAAGAACAGAAGTGGCGGGATTGCCATTCGGGACTTCACGGCAAAGGAAGTAGTCTCCCGGCGGCACACGGAATCGCAAACTGCAAAACTCTTTCACCCCGAATGGCGAAACGTTTGGAGCCACGCTCGCGATTCTGAACCCGCTGTTATCCAGAAGACTCCATGAGTACATATTCTCTCGTGTTTGCGGTTTGATCATGAACGCAGCTTCGACAAACGCAGTCTTCTTCAGGACCAAAGTCTGCGGCTGATCCAACTCTGCGGGTGGCACCCACATCCAGCCAAATCGATCGCCATTGTCGCTCACCGCCCAAATTGGAACAGGGTTTTCGAGTGTGCGGAGGGTGATGTCATTGACCAACCGAAAACTGCCATTTTCGTCTGTCCGATCCTCTTTGGGATCTCGACCGAAGTCCAGATTAGGACCAATCGGAAATCCGTTGCGATCAAAATCCAGATTCATTCTCGCGAATCGTTCTCGGCCGACGAAGATGCTGCCCTGCGGCTTTCCGTCTTCGTCAATAACCGCCAACTCCGTCTTTGGCATCATCATAATTCTTAGCGTCGGCGGCACGTTACCGACGTCCATCGTCGTCGGACGGAATCCGGGAGCTTCCATTTGGATGGATACGCCCTCTGTGCCACATTTCTTTGACGTCACTTGCCCAAGATCATTTGTCGTCAGCGATTCAAGATCGTACGCAGCAGCGCTGATTCGAACAGTGGCACCGACGATTGGTTCTTCTTTCGCATTGAAGACCGTGATCAGTAATTCACGATCTTCCGGCGCTGCTGGCGTCTTTGAGTCGCCTTGCTGTGCCGCTGCAAGCTCTGCATCTCTGGCACTCTCGGCGTTTGGCTCTTTGTGCTCAACGGTTGGGCGAGGCTGAGGTGTTTGTGCCACGTTACTATCGGTCGCTGGCAGTTCATCGACCACCGCGCGAATCTGCATCATCGATGCGGCCGCAGCCAGGACAGTACTCATCAAAACCACGACCACGCAGGCGGTCGCGCTGACTCGAAGAGGTTTCGATTGCGTCGAATGCAGAACCCGTCGAACCCGGATCTCAAGCTGGCTGACCGTCGATATGGATAGACCGAGACTGGCAGCTTGCGGCGTGCCATCAGTCGAACGTTCGGAAAAATGGAGCAATGCGGCCGCATACTCACGTGGCCGCTTCAGACTTGACGTGGCGAAATCGTCACAGATTTGTTCGGCGAGATCTTCCGTTCGACTGCACAGCATCCGAACCAGCGGATTCCACCAGTAGGCGATTCCTGCGATCGTCAGACACAGCCCAGTGACAAGATCTCGGCGGGCCAGATGAGCCATTTCATGAGCCAGCACCGCTGTTCGCTGATCATGTGACAATCGATCACTGCCGTTCACCATCGATGCGGGCAGAACAAGTCTCGGATGCAACAAACCACAGACGACAGGAGCCGGAAGAGTGTTCGAACGCAGCAGGACAGGTCGTTCATCCAATTCCACAGCTGTCGCTGCGGACTGTACGGCTTCCAGTGTTTCAGCATCAGCGATTCGACTGCGTCGCTTTGACCAGCGTCGCAGTCGAAATTGCACAGCCAGCCTTCGCAACGGTGCCTCTTCATTCAATCCCACAAAGAATGCTGCCGATTGAGCAGCATGCATGGTTTCGACGTCGGCGATCGGGCTGCAAGTCATCAACCACTCCTGCAGTCGAATCTCCGCTCTGACACGCCGAATCAGATAGACCACCGATCCGATGAACCACACTAACATGAGCAACTTGCCGAGCATCAGGCCATAGTGAGTTCGCTGATGGCCGATGTCTGCAGATGAGTCGGCGATTTCCTGTGGCGTTGCGATTGTTGAAATCTCAGGTTTTGCCGTCACTGGATCGCTGGTTGATGCAGGCCGCGACTTGACGTTAACTCCATCAATGCTTTCCGTCGCATGATCTTCCAGCGCAATGGGCGCGAAAGTTACGTCTTGTGTCAACGGCTGTCTGGCAGCCACGAGTTCACTGTTGGTTCGCGTTCTGGCCGGCCAATCATTCACACTGATTTCAGCAAATCTCGGTGCCAATCTCTCCAGCGATACGACAAGCAGCGGAGTCACGATTGTTCCAACAACGGCGCAGATGCAAATCGCATGTCGCACGGGCAATGAAATAACTCGTATTCGGCTATTGACCAATGCGAGGGCAGCAATGATCGTTGCTGCGACGGCAACATTGATCGCGATGAACAATACTGATACGGATGACGTATCGATCCACTGGCTGAACGCAGTCATGCGTCGTCTCCTGTGCTTGAAGTGTGATCAGTCTCATCCAGAAGCCGTTGTAACTTGCGAAGATCAGATCTCGCCACCGGCTTCGATCCCAGCAGGCTCATCACCATATTCATGGCAGAACCGGAGAAAAACTCCTGCACGAAATCATTCGCAAGTTGACTCTCCGCCGTTGCGCGATCCACTGCCGCTCGATATCGGAAGACGGCCCCGTACTTACTGCGCGATAGCCAGCCGCGTTTTTCCAGGCGGTCCATGAGATTTAACACCGTCGTGCGACTGACAGTACGCTCCGCACACACCGCCTCCCAGATTTCTGCCACCGTAAGTCCGGTCGGAGAATCCCAGATTCTTAGCAGAATCTCAAACTGAGCGGGCGTCAACTTTCCTTCCGGCATCACAGTCTCCCTTGAATCGCAGATTGACGACAGTTGTCGTCGCATTCAAGAATACCTACTGCCGACAGGTGTCGTCAATAGTGGATTTAATCTTTTAGCTTTCGACGATGGACATGCTGGTGAATAATCTTAAGCTGACACTTCTCCAAACAGGTGAGGATCAATATGCCGCATCACGAATTTCATTCACGCCGCAAGTTACTCGCAACGGCAGGTGCTGGTGCCGGGATGCTGGCCTATTCAGCGATGGCGGGGGCGGATGCTGCGGCAGGAATCACGCCGACTCATTTTCCACCGCGCGCGAAGCGAGTCATTTGGCTGTTCATGCATGGTGGACCAAGTCACGTCGATCTGTTTGATCCCAAGCCCGCGCTGACAAAATATGCCGGGAAGCCGGTCCC
>JANOZG010000248.1:0-7126 GCA_031429275.1 Planctomycetota bacterium | reverse complement strand
GGCTTTCAGTATCATTGTGCTAAAATACCAGCACGATGATGCTAGTATTTCAGCATATTAAAGCATTGTCACGAGAGACTCGATATATTTGTGAAGTTGCGCGTTTCAGGTCTGGAGGACAGACATATCCAGTGCCGGTGGCGTGACAGCCTTTTGATTTAACAGTGTGGCGTTTCGCAGAGCGAAATACGACGCTAATTGCATAGTCTCGACTGAATCAACACACCGGTGAGCCACCCGTTTGTGAGCATCAACCGCCAAAGGCCTGGAGGCCGACATACCGGGAATTGTGCCGGACTTCCAGCCCTGACGAAAGTAGTGGCAAAGGACGCCTGCTTCACCCTGCAATGTTGCCGGTCACAGAACAAGCCCCACATTTTCGGCTCACACGCCGCAAGGTTTTCAAAACCGGAGTGGGCTGAGACGATCAGCCGTGCAGTCATCACTCCGGCACAGCGTGATCATTTGTCGCTGCTTACACACATTCTTGACCCGAACAAGTATCTGCAGTCCGTTACTTTCGCTCCGACAGCCGAGTCACAGCCAATTGATATTGGCACGCTTCCGGGGCTGATTGAGGCGGAAAGTTGAGGCGGAGTTGCAGCAGCTTGCATCAGTGGCGGCCGCAGCGTTCCCGCAGATGCGTCATCGCTCGGAGTATCGTATCCAGCACGTGATCCAGTTTGATTCCAATATCCTGAACTAAAAATCGCAGCACAAAGTAACCGTGTTCCTGCAACAGGGCGTCCTTGCGACGGTCGCGGCGGTAGGCGTCTTCGTTGGCGAAATGTTGACCGCCATCCAGTTCGATCACCAGTCGAGTTTCCTCGTCCAATAGATCCACTTCCATTTTGCCCCAGCCATCAAATGCTATGGGAAGTTCAGCATTCATGCGAAACCGTCCTGCCGTTTCTGAGAGGGTTTCCAGCCGTCGAAAGAAAAATGCTTCGCTGGCGCTCCGGGCACGCTGGACGCCCTCGTCTTCTGGTTCCACTTTACGGGCTGCATGCACGAAGAGTTTTGCCAGAGGTTCATCCACGCCGTCGCGCACCAGTCGCCGGATACTCGCTGCGTAATCGTTTTTCCATTCTGGATCAACGGGCAAAGGAACTTCCGATGGCCAGCCGGGGACCGCACTTCCGGGCAGCAGCACAGTATAGCCGACAGCCTCATAGCCCTGGCATCGGCGATCAAACATACGGGACAACATGGGCACGTTCAGATCCGCATAGTCGTAAACTCTCACTTCTGTTTTGCCGTCGTGTAGCCGATGAAGTCGTCCGACGTACTGGGCGATGGTGCCACGCCACGAAACAGGCAGCGTCAGAAACAGCGTATCCAGTCGCGAATCGTCGAAGCCTTCACCGATGTAACGTCCCGTTGCCAGCAGCACACGCGGTTCGCCATCCGGGATGGCGAGCCGCTGTTCCTGAGTTTCCCGGTTCTCTTTGACTGTCGTTCCACCATGCAGAACAACGATGTGCGGGACATGCGGCTTCAACAATGCATCGAGCAGCATCAGATGTTCTTTACGTTCCGTCAGCACGAGTGGCGAACGACCGTCTTTGATGCACTGCACGACGTCGTCACAGATGATGCGGTTGCGGTCTTCGTCAGATGCGAGTTCTCGATAAAGATCCTGAAACTGCAGTCGCAGATCCGAGTTTGCTTCAATGATCGGTCGAAACGAAGTGGGCCGCGCAAAGACCGAATGACGGAAGGGACGTGCCATTGCTTCGGACTTTGCATCGACCGTATGACGCACGGGACCACACTGCATAAAAATGATGGGATGATGTCCATCTTTACGAGTCACTGTCGCCGACAATCCGGTCACGAACTTTGCCTTTGCCCGCCGCGCCACCAGTTCGAAACTTTGCGCCGACAGATGGTGGCATTCATCCACAATCAAGTGCCCATAATCCGCAACGCAATCATCAACCACGCCCTTCCGTACGAGGCTCTGAATGATGGCAACATCGATTCGGCCAGTCGGCTTCTTTCGACCACCACCAATACAGCCGATGTTTTTCGCCGCGACGTCCAGAAACGTGGCCAGACGTTCGACCCATTGATTCAGCAGCTGTCGCCGATGCACCAGCACGAGCGTATTGACGCCACGTGCAGCGATCAGCCACGCCGCGATGACCGTCTTGCCAAACGCAGTCGTCGCCGACAAGACGCCGGTGTCATGCCGGAGCAATTCATCGACTGCCTTTTGCTGTCCCGGTCGCAGTTCGCCCTGAAACGTTACGCTCAGCGGTTGTCCCGCGACACGTTCGTCCTGAATGTCAATGCCGATCTTCAGGTCGCTCAGCAGAGCCTGAATATCGTCGAAGCAGCCACGTGGCAGACCAATATGCTGCGAATGTTCTTCCGCGCAGGCAATGATTCGAGGTTTGTCGTATGTCGGCAACCTCATCGCCTGGGCCTTATAGAATTCCGGATTCTGAAACGCCGCTGTGCGTACCAACCGATTGCTAAGTTCAGGCGGCAATGATGATTTTGCAATGTATATCTGATCTCCCAGCGTGAGTGTTAAACGTTTTGGCAAAGTCCCCTGGATCGCCGGTTCGGGAGGCTGTCGGGAAGGAGTAGCCAGCCACGGTTCTTCATCGCCGTCATCGGGCATCGCGATGCGTACATTCAAAATTCGCCCTCGGCGACCGGCTTCCTGCACGGTTTTTTCGACCGCTGACCGCGACAAGCGGCGGACCGATGAAAGAAATTCCCATTGATCGGGATACGGCACTCCATCTACATCCAGGAACTCGGTGTTGCCGCAAGATCGTGGTTGTTTTTGCAGCGGCAGAGCAATCAGATTCCCAAATCCACCCCGTGGCAGAGTGTCCTGATTGGGAAAGAACCGATCGTACGAATCCAGACCGATGTCCGGTCGATGTTCCATCGTTTCTGTGAGGATATGCGATCCCAGCCGACGTGCGATGGTTGCCGGAATCGCTTCGGAGAAGAAGATCCAGACATGTCCGCCGTTGCCGGATCGCGATCGTTCCAGCGCTGCCGATATCTCAAGGCGGCGGCATGTTTCAAGGACTGCCGTCGTGTCCTGCTGCCATTGCGTTTTGTCGAAATCCATCGCCAGAAAGAAACATGTTTCATCGAGCAGCATCGGATACATCCCCGCCGTAAACTCGGTGCCGACACTGTCCTGCCCCGAAAGATGCCAGCGGATGACGTCATTTGTCATCGGCAGAAACTGGCGATGCTGACATGTCGCGCATTTCACTCGAGGCTTTTCGCAGATCCCTCGCACCCATTCATTACTACAAGCCGGGGAGTAACCCGATTTTCCCGTTGTCCGACTTTCAAAGCGTCGCGGATAGACGTCGTCGCGACCACGGAACAGCGACCGAAACAGGGCGATTTTTGCGTCCGGCGGAGAGCGATGATGTACGTTGCCGCTGGACGAACTCACGATGAGACTCCGCAAGTCAAAACGATGTTGCTTTTGTTTCAGGGTGCAGGCGGGACGAGAAATGAAACCGAATGAACTGACTAACACGACAACAAAAACCGGAAGATATGTCAAACGATCAAAGGACAATGATTAAAACACCAATCACAACTTCCGTCAGATTTATTCTCGCCGCTGATACCCGCGCGGCTGATAATCATCAATGAAACCGGAGGATTTACATTTCGCCCTTATATTCAACAGTCGTAACACCTCGAAACCATGGCACCAGACACCAACACAGCGCCGTCGTTGCAGAGCCGATCAGGACGACGATGGCGTAGGCGAACTCAGGGCCACCTTCGGCCGCGAAGATCTCATAGAGACTGCCGCCCAGAATAGTGGATGCCTTGATCGCGAGATTTGAGACCGACATCAACATCGCGAACATACTGCCTGCGATTGCTGCCGGACACATGCGAGCGGCGAAGTCCATCTGAATCAGGTTGCCCAGCATGTAAACGAATCCAACGAATACCGAAACTACGAAGGCACTCTGCACGCCCTGCACAAGCAAATACGCTAATGTCGATGCGACGCCCGCAGCAATCGCAAGATGAATCAGCAGCCGATTCGGAATGATGCGACACAGGAATCCATAGACCAAGCAGGCACCGATTGACCCCAACGAAAAGAGTGAATTCGAATGGCCATATTGTTGCGGTGTGAGTTTCACTTGTTCGGTCAGATGGAGCTGCTGAATCGTCGATGAAAATGGATTGAAGTTCCACAGAAAAAGGAAAAGGGCGATCATCAGAAATTGTCTGCTCATCAAAGTACGCCGCATCAGGCTCATGCGAGACCAGAGTGTTTCTTTCGTCACGCTCGATACCTCGGCGGAACCCGTAGATTCGGGTATGCCCGCATCCTGAATCCAAATCCACGTGGCCACGAAAGTCACCAGTGCACCAAGGCCACAGATCAGGAAACCGAGTCCATGGCGGTTGTGTTCTGACATCCAGCCGCCCAGACTACCGGCCAGTACTGTGGCAGCGTACATCGAGCCCCATTGAATGGACTGCAGTCGGCCGGTCAATCCCAGCGGCTGCCCTTTTTCAACCATCAGTGCATCGGCAACGACGTCCGAAAACGCGATTGCCAGTGTTGGTACGATCAAAAGTACCAGCAACTGATTCATTTCGCCCTTTGCGGGCATCGAGAAGGCCAGCCAGAATAAACTCACCGCCGTCAGGAGAGCAGCAAGCAGAAGATAGTTTCTGCGACATGAGCCAAATAACGGAACGAAATCGATCAGCAGTCCATAAATTGGCTTGATGGCCCACGGGGCCGACACAATTGCCATGAATTGAGTGATCTCGCCTGGCGATTTCTTCCAGCCGTTCAACAGCGAACGCACCGGCTGAGCGATCAATCCTTCACCAGGCTCCGCAAGCCCCTGCACGAAATAGAGTACGGCAAACAGCAACCCCAGATGAATCGCCGCCAGATGCAAAGGTTTGTTCCTCGATTCATCGCTTGTCATTTTGGTATCATACAAATTCATCGGAAAACCAACATCGAAATTCGAGGCCATCGAATAGTCGTCATGTCAGCAAATGATCCCCGTCGGAGCATAGCCAGAATCCATGTCAACACCTTCACCGGACACACCACGATTCGGCCTTGTCACAATGACCTGCGTCGTCATCGCCGGAATGATTGGTTCGGGTGTTTTCACAACCTCCGGATTTGCGCTGGCAGATCTGCAGTCGCCAGCGCGAGTTCTGCTGGCGTGGTCGGTGGGTGGGGCCATCGCAGTCTGCGGTGCTATTGCGTATGGCGAGCTGGCTCGGCGATTGCCACAATCGGGCGGCGAGTATTTGTATTTGTCGCGTCTGCTGCATCCGTTCCTGGGGTTTCTGGCGGGCTGGATTTCGCTGACCGTTGGGTTTAGCGGTTCCATCGCCCTGGTCGCGTTGACCTTTGAAGAATATGTCGTCCCTGCTGAAATTCGTGAGACTTGGTTGCCTGGTGGAAGTGCGGCAATTGCAGTCATCGTGATCT
The DNA here is from genome assembly GCA_031429275.1 of Planctomycetota bacterium. Lineage (GTDB taxonomy): Bacteria > Planctomycetota > Planctomycetia > Planctomycetales > Planctomycetaceae > SXXK01. Next base: position 1,647 of record JANOZG010000248.1, on the reverse strand, counting down.
TCGGATTTGGACACGCGTTTCTCGTGAAGCTCTTTGCGTCGCTTCAAAACGGAATCGTCGGAATCAAGCTCGTTGCGTTGATCTGTTTTCTGGTGATTGCCGCTTCAAAGATATCAACTCACGAGTGGCACTGGGAACCAATGAAGGAACCTCTGCCAACATTGTTCGCGTGGCCAACTTTGCTGACAATGTCCACGTCTGTCATGTTTATTTCGCTAAGCTACGCAGGTTTCAATTCGGCGATTTATGCGGCATCTGAAGTCTCCAATCCGGATCGCACAATTCCGCGATCATTGATTTTGGGAACAGTGCTGGTCACGGCATTGTATCTGTTATTGAACATGGTGTTCGTTACGGCGACGCCGCCAGCAGAAATTGTGGGGACCCCGGCTGTGGCTTCCATTTCAGCAAGGGCCATAGGCGGCTCGTCACTTGAAATGCTGATCCGCACAGCGATCGGACTTGGCACACTGACATCCGTGGCCGGAATGATTATGGTCGGTCCGCGTGTAATGTCGCAGATGGCGGACGATGGCGTTTTCTTGGCAGCGTTTCGCACTGGACCAAATTCCATTCATCGGTCGGTGCTGCTGCAAGCCGGTCTGGCTGCAGCATTGGTGCTGGTGAGCAACATTAAAGACCTGTTGGGTTTTTTGGGATCGACGTTGTCGTTATCATCTGCCATCGCGATCCTCACGCTGCTGATTCCGGCCCGAAACTTTTCGATCAATCGTGCAGGAAACTGGCGGCAGCCTTCTGTTCTGACAAAGTCGGCAGCCGTATTTTACGTGCTGAGTACTTTTGTGCTGATCTCAATGATGCTCCGCCACGACTGGCGCGATTTGATTAGAACGGCTGCGACAATTGGTTCCGGTACGATCATTTGGTTGGCAATGAAGGCCGCCGGGGTCTCGACAGGATCTGCGGGAAGGCATCTTCGTGATTAACCAGCCAGCACCGTCCGCGCGAGCCGTCTATATTCACGTGCCGTTTTGTCTGCATCATTGTGGATACTGCGACTTTGCTCTCGTGGCGAATCGAGACCATTTAATTCCGCAATATCTGGTAGCACTCGAAAATGAACTGCTGGCACATCGACGGATTGTTGGTGATGCTGTGGATGTCGATACGATCTTCATCGGGGGCGGCACGCCAACACATTTATCGCCAGAGACGTTACAGAACTTATTCACTCTGATTCGTCAGCATTTTCGCCCAACGCCAGACGCTGAGATTTCTGTCGAAGCCAATCCCGATGGACTCGACGATGAACGGCTTGACGTGCTGCGATCCAACGGTGTCAATCGGTTGAGCCTTGGAGTGCAGTCATTCGACAAGGAAGTGCTGAAGACCCTGGAGAGAACTCACACAGGTGATCAGGCCATGCAGACGGTGGAGCGTTGTGGAAAGTGGTTTCCAAACGTCAGCCTCGATCTGATCTTTGGCGTGCCTGGCCAATCAGCGGAATCCTGGCAGCAGACTCTGAAAACCGCCATCACACTACCGGTAAGACATATCTCAACGTACGGCCTGACTTTTGAAAAAGATACGCCATTCTTTCGTCGCGAACAACATGGACAACTGAAACGAACTCCCGATGAACTTGAACGAATGATGTACCTTGATGCCATCGCACATCTTTCAGCA
>JANOZG010000247.1:0-18409 GCA_031429275.1 Planctomycetota bacterium | reverse complement strand
TTCCTCGAACATCATTAACACCCCCGGCTCGCCAAACTGCGTCGTCCCGCGCACGAGGAATTCCATCGCGAGCATCGTCGTCCCGCGCCCGGCGCCGCAGACGAGTGTGGGCCGACCGGAGGGCAGCCCGCCGCCGGTGATATCATCGAGGCCGGTGATGCCGGTGATGCCGGTGGGGGACTTTGGGAGGGCGGCTGGGATGGGGAGAGTTTGCTTAACCATGATTTTGTTCCTCCGCGTTACGGTGCGGTCGTCGTAACCGTGGAACGCCCGGACCCAACTCAAGTCCGTCCACCCAAAAATTGAGGATTCAAAGTGCACTAGCCTGCAGTACGCACCACGCCGCATTCGGAAAGGCCTCCACATGCGGATCAGTGGTTATGACATCATGACCTAACTCGCACAGGAGGCGTTTGCATGTCTGAGACACAGTGTACGGAACAATCGGAGCTTTGTGAAGTTGGTCGGCAGCAGGTCACGATGACTTTCGATGGCGGGCAAGTCGTCAGCGGTGCCGGGTTGAGCACTGCAGATTTGAGTCGAAAGTCTTACTTTCGATTCGCGTAGAGGTCTCTCAAATCGCGAATGCGGTCGTGTCCAGCTTTCACATGGGAATACTGCTTTTGCAGGATGGCGTTCATCGCGCTGCCAGCGGTTTGTTTCAAGGCTTCTTCGCAGGCATCTTTGATTTGATCTTCGCCGTACTCGGCTTCAACCAACACCACATGTGGATCTCCGTTGTTCAGTTTGCTGCGGCCATTGATCCACGCGCGATGGACACCAACGGCCACTTCGATCGATGGCGAGCCTTGTTGAAGTGGCCCGGGAATACGTCGGCCGACTCAGTTGGCCGGGACTCACGCAGGCGGACGGTGCTCCGAAACGACCTTCTCTACGGTCACGGCTTCGGCACCTGGTATTGGTTCAATATGGGCGTGGTTGATGTCAGAATAAACCTGTGTAAATTTCGCACCAAAAAGCAGCACCTGGGCGGAGTAGTAAATCCAAAGCAGCGCAATGACAAGGGAACTTGCGGCTCCGTAGGTGGAAGTCAGATTGATCCTGATCAAGTACTGTCCAAACAGGTATTTACCGAGGTTAAACAGAAATGCAGTGATGATGGCACCGGTCAAAACGTCAGTCCACTTTAACCGGACATCGGGCAGTATTTTGAAGATCATCGCGATCAGGATGGTCAGCACACAAAACGAGACAACAAATCGTATTACCAGCCCGAGTGTTTCCTGGTGCGACACCATTTCTTGTGTCATCACATCGACCGCTGCAAGGCCTTCACTAAGAATCAGTGTTGCCAGAAGCAGCAAGCCAATGCCCACTATCAAAGCAAATGAAAGCAAACGATCTTTCACCACGTTTCGGATTCCACGACCCGGTTTTCTGCGGACTCCCCAAATCGTATTGAGCGAACTTTGAAGTTCCACGAATGTTCCGGTTGCTGTGATCAGCAGAATCGACAAGGCCAGCGTCGTCGCCCACGGACTGCGATTCTCTGCATGAGCCACGCTGACGAGTGACTGAATGGCGTCGCTCCCCTGAGGACCCACGGCACCAGAAACCTGTCCGAACAATTCTCGCCGGGCAGCCTCGTCACCGAACCAAAACCCCGAGATCGCGAGTACAATGACAAACAACGGCGGGATTGAGAACAAGGCATAAAAAGAAAGAGACGCTCCGAATCTCAGAATGTCCTGTTCGAACCATTCAACTGCAGTCTTCTGCAAGACAAAGAAAGTTGAATGCATGATTCGCCGCATGTGGATTCAATGACCCGCAGAAATGAGTACTGGAAGTGGTTGGGACGTTGTGGGGACTTTCGAAAGCACAGGTTCACGGTTCAATAATAGCAGGCGAGAATTCAGAAGCTGAATCGTTTCTTCCAGCGATGTTGTAACAAAAGTTGCCCCCGCTTGCTCCAGTTGTTCACGTTCGAGTTTAAGATTGCGTTTTTGCCCCCAGCGGCCCACCACAATCTGCAACTGGGGAGAACTGTCGCGCAACCGTTTGCACAGGTAACGTGCGTGAGCCAGACCGCGTGGCGGAAGCGCTGCGATGCACAGGATGGCAGGCGGATCCAGCGCGATACGAGCGACCAGTTCTGATGTCAGCGTTTCGACGGCTGTCTGCTCAATATCCCACTGAGTGGAACCGAGGGATTGTTGCAGCATTGTCAACGCTGCAGAATCCGATGCGTCTGCCGCAGGACAAATCAGAATCTTAACTCGCTTCACCTCAACAGGAGCCGGGGCATCGACTTCGGCCATCGCCAATTCCAGTTCGTCTTCTTTCCGCTGAGCAATCGTCTGAAGAAACTTCTCAGTGTGACAGAGAGACGCCTGCACTCCATCAAGCACCAACTTGTGATCTTCTTCCGACAACTGGGTCCGCAGGAAGTCACGCTTTGCAAAACTCAGGGTCGGAATCAACATGTCATCGAACACTTCGTCGGCTGGGGCATCTTTCAGTCGCAACAGAATGAGCCTGGTAGCTTCCTGTTCGTCACGCAACATGAATCGCTGGTAGATTCCCATATCAGAACGCAGGGCTGGCTCACTCCCCAGCAGCAAATTCAGAAACGCAAGTTGCGGAATGTTCTTTCCGACAACCATCAGGCAGACTGCAATCGGGGCCGACATTACCAATCCAATCGGCCCCCACAGGTAACCCCAGAACGCCGCCGAGATGATCAAGGCCGTGGAAGAAACGCCCGTGCTGCGTCCAAAGACAAGTGGCTCCAGTATGTTATTGCTGACAAGTTCCAGAACCAGCACCAGACCGAATACCGCGACTGGCTGAAACCAGCCTTCTGACGTTGCCAGTGCAATTCCAATCGGCCCCAAAGCTCCAATCCATGGACCGATGTACGGTATGAATCGCAGGGCTCCAGCCATAAATCCCCACAAGAAGGCATAGGGCACCTGCAATGCAAACAACCCCAGCCCCAGCATCACAGCGAAACTACCATTCAGCATGGCCACCATCAGCAGATAGCGGCTGATGCGTTCAGTCACGTCTTCCAGCGCTTTGCTGGTCGTCGCAATTCTGGCTCGCCCAGCGAGCACCACGACGCGATCTCGCAGATCGTCGCGGCCAATCAGAAACACAATCAGCAGGATTAACGAGAATGCGAGTGTTGCCAGTACTTCAACTGCCGAGCTGAGATACCCTGTCAGCCCCAGCCACGGCGTCGATTCAGTCTGAACAATGACAGGGCCTGACTTTACCGCTTCATCAAGTATGCTCTTTTCATCTGTGACGCTGGCTTTACCCGCATCACCCTGTGGAGTAGGCTCTTTTGCAGATGGTAATATCGTCGCTTCGCTGATTTCCTCAGCCATATTCTTAAATTGAGCCGCCATGGGACTGGAACCAAACTGCCGCAGAGTCTGCACCTTGGCCTTGATGTTCGCCGTGTTCTGAGGCAGCTCGGCGACAAGAATCGTGAACTGTCTCGCGACCAGAGCACCAATCAAGAGCATCGCCAGACCCGCTGCGGAAACACCAAGCATGACGGCTGGCATCCTTCCAAGCCCGCGTTGCTGAAGTTTCTTGACGATCGGGTTCAGCAGAAACGTGAGCAGAATTGCCAGGGCGATCGGAACGAGCACCGGCCTTCCCCATTGCAGGGCAATCACAAGGATCAGGCTGACCACCGTTCCGGAAAGAATAATGATTGCGTTCTGCCATGATGGAATGATTCGCGTTTTTGACATAGGTGACTCTCTGTTTCACTGCTCGTGGTTATTCTTGTTCGCCATGCCAGTGAGCTGCTTCCAGTCACCTTTGATTTGATCCCAGTTCATTGTTATCTCTCCCTGATGTTTTCTCGTCCCGGCTCAAGCGAAGCATGAGTGCCGGAAAACCTTTCCTGCAGCACGACAATCGATCAAGTTTTCCTGAAACAGACGTCGCGGCTTCTGGATTCGCAACCTCACGAAGAAAGCACCTTATGTGCCAATCCGAAAGTTTCACGTGTTCCACAGAAACGGCCGCAAATCATCGACACAATCAAACCGAAGGCTGGTTTTCGGGCAGAGAAACGACCGAACTGAACGCTGATCGTTCGTTTGCAACAATCCTGATCCGGCCGCGTCATGGCCTGTCTCGCCTTCACGTTGGGTTTCAGCCGCTCACGTTGTTCGCCCCCGCGAAAGACGCTCGCGCCGCTTGACTCGGAATAAGACTCTGCTGCCCATGGGATTCCGTTTGAAAACGCACTTTCTGTTGGGTGCTTGCTGATGCGAGGACCCAATCTCCGGATAATTCGCAAAAACGTTGAGAAAAACAACATTTCATATCTAAACTATACCGTTCAGTTCTATAGTCAGCGTGTCGTTCATTTTTCACTGGGCTGAGATTAAGCATGCGGATTCTCCTGACAATCTTGACGCTGTTTTTGCTCACCGTCGCCTCTGTCCTTGGGGCGTGGCGGTTATTCCCTTCCCATGCGGAATCGCCGGTGTCGGCTTCCTCCACGCCTCCGCCGAATTTTGGGATTGGAGCCCTTGGGAGACTTGAGCCCAAAAGCAAGGTGCTGCACATCAACGCGCCGTCGGTTCTGGAACCGGCGATGATTCAGGAACTGCTGGTCGATGTCGGCGATGCTGTCGCGGCAGGTCAACTACTGGCGCGTCTGGATTCGCATCGACGCGAAGTGGCTGATGAAGCTTCGGCCCGCGCGACTCTGCATCTGGCGGAGATGAATCTGGCGAAAGTCCTCGCCGGGGCGAAGACCGGCGACATCGTCGCGCAGCAGGCACTGGTTGAGCAGACTCAGTCGCGACTGGCCTTGGCGAAAAAGAAACTGGACCGTGCGGAGAAGCTGGCAATCAGCAAAGCAATGAGCGCGGATGAGCTTGATATGGCTCGTACGGAACTGGAGACCGAAGAACGCGAGTTACGCCAGCACGAAGCAACATTGGCAGCATTGAAGGAAATCCGTTCCGTCGATGTTGACTACGCTCAGGCACAGATCGAACAGGCTAAAGCCGCTCTGCAACGTGCTGAGGCAGACGTTGCTGTCACAACAATTCTCAGCCCGATTGATGGCGTGATACTCAAGATCAATACGCGGATCGGTGAAAGAGTTGGCGCGGATGGCTTGCTTGAACTTGGCGATACTTCAGAAATGGACGTAGTTGCTGAAGTTCACGAGACAGACATCATTCGTGTGCGATTCGGCCAGCTCGCGGAAATCAAACTTCGCAACTGGGGTGAGACGTTGCATGGGCACGTGATCGAAGTCGGACGTCTGATCGGTCGCATGGACGTGCTGTCAAACGATCCCGTCGATGATACAGATGCTCGCGTGGTTGAGGTTCGCATTCGGCTCGACAAGCCGTCAAGTGAACTGGTGGCCGGTATGTCGTACGCTCGCGTTGAGGTCCTGATCCTGCCTGATTCAGCAGCTCTACAGCAGCATTCCACAATGCTTGAGAAGGAATAAGCTTTGAGTCAGCGCATTCCACTGGCATGGCTGCAGTTGCGCCATGAGAAAATGAAGCTGTTTGCCGCAGTTTCCGGCGTGATGGTGTCTGTCGTCCTCATGTGGATGCAACTGGGGTTGCTGCAAGCGTTGTTCGCAAGCGCCGTGGTATTTCATGGATCGATCAACGGCGAATTGATTGTGATTCACGGCCAGTATGAGTATTTGCTTCGCAATCAGCCGTTTTCGAATCGACTGCTGCATCGAGTTCTTGGAAGCCCTGACGTGCAGGAGATCTATCCCATCTATTCACAGGCAGTCGAGTGGAAAAATCCATGGAACGGAGAACATCGCACAATTCAATGTTACGGAATCGACACGGACAAACCGGCGATTAATCTCCCTATGCTGGCCGATCAATTGCAGAAGCTAAAACAAAAGGATGTGTTCCTTTACGATCGCAAAGCGAGACCGGGATTCGGGCCGGTGCTGGAAGAATTCGCTAAAGGCACCTTGGTTGAACCAGAAATCAATCGGCGAAAAATGACTCTCGTGGGACTCACAGATCTTGGAGCATCGTTCGGCGTCGATGGCAACATCATCATGAGTCACGCGAATTTTCTGCGTCTGGTTCCTGCCCGCAAACCAGGCGAACTGGATTTTGGAGTCATCAAACTGCGACCCGGATCGGACGTGTTGAACTTGCAGCAACAATTTCAGGCCATTCTGGGCAAAGAAGTCCATGTCCTGACGCGAGATGAACTCTGTGTGCGCGAGCTGGTCTACTGGAAACGGGCCACGCCAATAGGAATCGTTTTCACGACAGGCACTTTCGTGGGATTCTTCATCGGTTTCATTGTCGTCTACCAGATCCTGTACACCGACGTGACGACTCATCTGCCACATTTCGCAACAATGAAGGCGATGGGGTTTTCGAATGGATATTTATTTCGGATGGTGCTCACGCAATCGCTGCAGTTGGCGATGCTGGGGTTCATACCCGGATCGCTGATTGCCGGACTCCTTTACACAGGCCTGCGAGCCGCCACAATGCTGCCACTGCGTTTGGAGTGGTCTCGCGGATTCTTCTTGTTAGCAGCCACGATTCTGATGTGTACGATTTCAGGAGCACTGGCGATTCGCAAACTGCGAACAGCAGATCCAGCGGATGTTTTTTAAACTATCAACCCATGAACAACATTGCCATATCTCCAATCATCACCGCCGAAGGCATCAACTTTGCCTTCGGTCAGGGCGAACTGCGCAAACAGATTCTGTTCGACATTGAGTTTCAGATTCAGCCGGGTGAAGTCGTGTTGCTGATGGGACCGTCAGGATCCGGTAAAACAACGTTGCTGACCCTGATCGCTGGCCTGCGAACGTTACAAGAAGGACGACTGGATGTGCTTGGACATTCGCTGTCCGGAGCGTCACAGGCCGACCTGCTGGCGCTGCGACGAAAGATTGGTTTCATCTTTCAGGCTCACAATTTGTTACCATATCTGACAGCACTACAAAATGTGCAGGTGATGTTCGATCTGCATCCAGGAGTGTCGCCAGCAGAAGGTCGCGAACGAGCGATTCGGATTCTGCAGCAGGTCGGACTCGGTGACCGCATGCATTATTACATTTCGAAACTTTCGGGTGGTCAGCGTCAACGCGTGGCAGTAGCCCGAGCTCTGGTTTGCAATCCGGAAATCGTGCTCGCGGACGAACCTACTGCGGCGCTGGATGGCTCGTCCGGGCGTGAAGTTGTGAACCTGCTGCAGGCGCTGGCGCGGGAACAACATCGGCCGATCCTGATGGTGACCCACGACGCGCGTGTTGTTGATATTGCCGATCGAATCATCTACATGCAGGATGGTCGTCTGACAAACGATTCACACGAAACCGAAGTGTTGACAAGTCTGCCAGGAAGCCATCCATGAATACTGCCTCACCGTTAACGAAATCCGATCAAAAGCGACAGCAGATTCTGGACGCCGGTCGAGAACTGTTTATGACTCAAGGCTACGCGGACACCAGCATGGATCAGGTGACTGCGAAGTCCGGCGTTTCCAAGGCGACGGTTTACAATCATTTTCCGTCGAAAGAAATCCTGTTTGAAGAAGCTGTCAAGACGCGTTCTGAAGAAGTCTTCGCAGCGCTGCCACAGCTTGACGTGGAACATGCCGATGCCGAAGAAATGCTGACACATTACTTCCACGCGTTGCTGGAAATTCTGTTTTCCGAAGACGGTGCCTGCATGTGCTTCCTGCTGATGTCGGAAGGACGTCGTTTTCCTGACAACGCGCGTTTGATTTACGAGTCCGGATTTGGTCGAGGTCTTGATGAAATGGCTGCCTATCTGTCGCAAGCTCATGCCTCGGGCAAAATTGCGGTCGCAGATCCTCACTGGGCTGCAAGACGACTTCTGGCCGCAGTGATGCCGCCGTTGCCTATGATGTGCGCAGGATTCCAGCCTCTGCAGTCTCCGACAATCGATGAAGTTCGTCGCGCGGTGCAGTTCTTTCTGCGAGGCATCGCCCTGGATAGTCCATAGAACAGTCGGACATTTTGTTTTGCGACTCGACAGCGTTTGCCATATAAAGTGCGAATGCAGGCAAGTCGCGCGTGGTTCTGACTGAAAACAAATCTCATGGCGTTCTCTTCTCAACAGCGATTTGCGACGACTCAATGGAGTCTTGTGCTGGAGGCCGGGCGACGGTCGGCACCAGAAGCGGATGCGGCGCTTGAAACCTTGTGCGCTGCGTATTGGTTTCCACTGTATGCATTTGCCCGGCGACGAGAATATTCACCTGACGATGCGGCTGATCTGACGCAGGAATTCTTTTCGCGACTGATCGAGAAATCGTTCCTGGCATCGGCCGATCCGGAACGCGGACGGTTCCGCACATTTCTGCTAACAATCTTTCAAAGGTTTCTGGCTAAGGAATTTCATCACGATCAGGCGATGAAACGAGGCGGCGGTCTGACAAAACTATCGTTCGACTTCAGCGATGGCGAATTACGGTATACGGACAGCCTGATCGATGAAGAAACGCCCGAACGGATCTTCGAAAAACAATGGGCGTTGACTTTGCTTCAGCGTGTTTTCGATCAGTTGGGAGCGGAATACGCGATTAAGAGCAAAGGCGACTTGTTCGAACAGTGTCGCCGGTTTCTGGTCAACTCGACGGCTGAAATCAGTTACACGGAGACTGCAAAATCCCTGAACATGAGTGAAGGTGCGTTGCGTGTGGCCGTGCATCGGCTGCGCGAGCGATATCGCGAGTTATTGCGAGCCGAAATCGCCGGAACAATCGCTGACGACGCTGCGATTGAAGATGAATTGATGCACTTGCGACGAGCGATTGGCGGTGAAGACTGAAAATCCGTCAGAAAGTTTGTAACAATCCTGTGGCGAATCGGAATCTATGGGTAAGTCGCATCCATTGCACTTCCTATGACATCCGTGCCCTTGAGCCGCAGGAAACCTTATGAATAAATCCGTCTGTCCCGAATGTCATAAGGCGATCCCGCGAAATTCGCCGAATGGAATCTGCCCTGATTGCCTGTTGGCTCAGGGACTTGGTGCTGCAGCTGGCGGCGGAGCATTTGCCGTGACAACCCCGGAAGGTGGACGAATCACGCCGCCCGCAGCTGCCGATGTGGCCAGATTTTTTCCGCAACTTGACGCGTTGGAGCTCATCGGCCACGGCGGGATGGGAGCGGTGTACAAAGCGCGGCAGACGAAGCTTGATCGCCTCGTGGCGGTGAAGATCATTCGACCGGAAACGACCGCAGATCCTGCGTTTGCAGAACGCTTCATGCGCGAAGCTCGCACGATGGCGAGATTGAATCATCCAGGAATTGTGGCAATTCATGACTTCGGCGAAATCGACGCAACCGACGCTGCAGCAGGAACAGATCTTCGCTTCGCAGGCAAACTGTATTATTTCATCATGGAATATGTTGATGGAGCGAATCTGCGACAGCTCATGCAGACCGGCCAATTGTCGCCGGAGCTGGCCGTAACCATCGTTCCGCAGGTTTGCGAGGCGCTGCAATTCGCACATGACGATGGCGTCGTGCATCGCGACATCAAGCCGGAAAACATTCTGCTGGATTCGAAAGGTCGCGTGAAGATCGCGGACTTCGGACTGGCGAAGATCGCTGGCGGGGCAGGCGAAGAATGGACGCTCACCGGAACGCACCAGGTCATGGGAACTCCTCGCTACATGGCTCCCGAACAAATGGCGGGCTCGCGCACGATCGACCATCGTGCGGATATTTATTCGCTGGGTGTTGTGTTTTACGAAATGCTGACGGGGACAGTCCCGGCCGGTCATTTCGCACCTCCTTCGCAAAAGTCCAACATCGACGCTCGACTGGACGAAGTGATTTTGCGAGCAATGGCGAGTGAACCAGAACGACGTTTTCAGGCGGCCCGCGATCTGAGATCAAGCGTTGAACAAATCTCGTCGCCCTCTTTGAAACCCATGAAGCCCAGCGCGGCAGTCAAGTCGTGGCAAGAGACTGGGTTCTCGACGATCATCGATCGCGAAGTTCTTGGCGCATGGCGGCTGGTGTCGGGCGAATCGGACCAGTCTGAAGAGAAGCCAACTGCAGTGCCGATCATGTTGTTGATGCTGTTATGCATGGTCGGGGGAATTGGCACACTGCTGCCGTGGTTTGATGTCGACTTCAAAAGGAATCAGAACCAATCTGAACCAGCGGCGGAGGCACGTACAGCCGTGATCCACAACAGTTATGTGTTTTGTCAGGATCAGGCGGCACCCGCCGCACCGGCCGAGTCTGCAGTGACATTGAGGGGAGTGAATCGGATTCCGTGGGAGCCCAGTGCAGTTTATCAATCCAGCGGAGTCGCTTTGCAAACGGGATTCATGACGGCGATCATTTTCGGATTGCTCGGACTGCTGCGATTTCTAGTGCCGCGAGTGTACCAGACATCCATCACGGTGAACGGCACGTTGGCGGTTCTGGCGCTCAGTGGAGTGATCGCCATTCTGTTGGCCCGGATCGAGATCCAGCAGCTGCAGTTCAGGTTTACTGCAGAAATGCCATCGGAGGTGAATGAAAATCCCACGTATGCATTGCGCGATGAAGACGCGGACAATCATTATTCCGGGTCTGCATATGTGGCCTGTTTCTACCAGCAAGAGCGACCAATACCTGCTGAGGTGTCGCATCCGGACTATCACCGACAGATCGCAACGCAGCCTGGATATTTTGTCTCGCTGGGTATAGCGTCGCTGGTATTGATCGTGAGCAGTTCGGTTGTGCGGCAGCAATTATTTCGACAACACCGCTGTCACAATTCAGAACCGTTACGTGCCGATGTGGCGCTGATTTCGATCGAAGACGCTCGCGACGAACGATTGCCCGATTTGTGTGTTGTCTGCGGAAAACAAACGTCGGATCGGGTCCGAAAGAAACTTCAGTATCAGTCAAAGAACGCACAGGCTCTGATGATGCTGGGGTTCATTCTGGGCGGCATTCCAGGTGTGATCATTGCGGTAATGACACAGAAGGAAACGCAGGTCTCTTGTCCTGTTTGTCACGAGCACCGCAATCACTGGAACCGGCTGGTCCTGGTTGCGAGTATTGGCTGGATCATTCCGATTCTTACGGGAGGAACGGGCTTCCTGCTGGGTTTTCTGGCCACAAACAGTTCGCTGCAGCCTTCATATCTTGCAATTACTGGGCTGATTGTCGGGATAGTTTTCGGGCTGCTGATGTACGTGGCTTCCATCATTTATCTCGCATGCACGCAGGTAAAGTGCGAGCAGACGTCGGACGACCAGATCACATTCAGCCGTGTCGCGTCGCCATTTGCCAGGTCGGTGCGTCGTCTCAGAAAAGCGTGAAAGGCTGTCGAGATCGTGCATGGCACTAAGCGAGAATCGGGCGAATCACTTCGCCTCGACTGATCGGCAGCGGGCGACCCAGTGTATCGGTGATGGTTGAATCGGGATTGAGACCAAGGCAATGGAAGATGGTCGCGGTCAGATCCTGTGGCGACACTTTTCCTTCATGCGGATACCCGCCGATGGCATCCGACGCTCCATGCACCACACCGCCCTGAATTCCGCCACCTGCAAGTGCCACGGAGAAAACATGGCCCCAATGATCGCGGCCTCCTGCGCCATTCAATCGTGGCGTGCGGCCGAATTCTGACATCACGACGACGAGCGTTTCCTGCAACATGCTGCGAGTTTCAAGATCTTCGATCAATGCCGACAATGCCTGATCCGCAGGAGGACACAAGACAGTCTTCAACCGCTCCGCCTCGGACGCATGACTGTCCCAACACGGGGCGTTGGTCGGTTCATCCGGACCTCGAAACCAGTTGACCTGAACCAGCGAAACACCAGCTTCGACCAGTCGCCGACTCATCAGTACGCTTTGGCCAAACTGACTTCGTCCATAACGATCTCGGATGTTGTCTGGCTCATGGCCCAATTCAAACGCCTGTCGCGATGCGGTTGAGCTGAGCACATCAAACGCTTTCTCCGTGAGGTTGCCATACGCGTCCAGCGTCGCGCGATGTTCCGTGCCCTGCAGTTGCGTGTTGATGTGGTTGAGCAGCGAGCGACGTTCCTGCAATCGATGTTCCGTGATGTCTGCGTTCAGGTTGAATTCGTCGATACGAAAACCGGGGTTCGCTGGCTGACAGTTCAGCAACCACGGCTCCACGGCTTGCCCGAGAAATCCTGCATCCTGGCCTGGCCAGACACTGCCATCCGTATTGAAGATGCGATGAGGCAGGCGAATGGAAGCCGGCAACTGACCTCGCGCGGGCAGAAGTTTGCGAACCGTCGCGCCGAGATGCGGATAGTCATTCGGAAATCCGGGGTTCACGTTTTCGGCATTCATCGGAGCATGCGGCTGTCCAGTGAGCATGTAATAACCGCTGGATGAGTGCGCATTGTCGCTGGTGGACATGGCTCGCAAAATTGCCATCTTGTCGGTCAGCAGCGCCGTTCGCGGCCAGAGTTCGCAAAGGTCGATGCCAGGGACGACGCTGTGAATCGGACCAAACTCACCTCGAACTTCCAGCGGAGCCAGCGGCTTCGGATCGAATGTGGAATGTTGCGGTGGTCCTCCCATCAGGAACAGAACGATGCACGCTTTAGCTTTGCCGCCATTTGTCGCCGTGGCACTACTATTCGCCGCCAGCAACTGATGCTGCTGCAACATTGGCAATGAAAGTCCCAGTGCACTCAGGCCACCTGCGCAAAGAACTTCCCGACGGCCGATTCCATCGCACAATCGCATGGGTTGTTGCTGAAGTCTCAGCATGGCTGGATTTCCAGGAGAGAATATGTTGTCGATTCATATCAGAAAGCGCAGCACGTACACCATAACTTCAGGCTTTGGTAGATGCATATACCAAAAACAGAAACAACACCCCTTTTGAAACTGAAGTGGATGCCCATCCGCATTAAGTCTATCAGGTGCTGGGTGAATCGAGTGTATCGGCATCAACTTGATCTTTTGCGCGTCCACTGGCTCGCTTATTGATGAGCAAGTCATGACGTCCAATGACTCGAATCTCGATATTCTCAATCTGCACCGTGACTCGATTCTGCCATGCGGTCTCGAATTCAACACCGGAAATGGAAGTTAAGACATCAATTCGACAAGGTACAACGCCGATCTGGAATACAATACCTCTGCAGGATAAGTCGTTTGGTGTCAGATTGGACATCGGAGCCCCGAATGCAGCGAGAGCATGCCAAACTCGCACTGCATTCTCAGAGCTTGGTTTTACCCAAATATCGAGGTCTCCAGTTGCTCGCGGATATCCGTGTGCTGCGAGGGCGTAGGCACCTACAACGAGATAGTCAGCGTTCGCTTCGTTCAACGCGGACAACATGTCTTTGAAGTCGGAATTCAGTAACATCAGGATTCTTGAACGCCCAGGCGGAAAGTGTCAAAGGCCAGACCATTGCCATCCGCTCAGCTGGCGTATGATCTTTCAGCATCATGTCCGCCCCTTGCATTTCGAGCGTTGTGATCTGAAATCGCGAGCGATCCATTGGTGGAATTGAACTCATCGATGGCTCTTGTCTCAATTGAGTGGAACTCTACAAATTGTCGGTAACTGTTTTTAGGCGAGCGGCAGAAATGGATATACCCGAAGCTACCGTCGCCAGACGGTGGACGAACGGGATTTCCACCGTCCGGCGACGGTAGAGCTACAGGTAGACTTTTACCTGCCGCTCTCCTTAGAAAGTGAGAAGAACTAAGTCGATGGACGCGATTCCGCTTCAGAGTGTAATCCGGACTTACTCCAACAGGAAGATTGAAAGCAATCGAGATGTTCAGCCCCACAACTTTGAAATCTTTTTGCGGATCTCGGACGTATCGCTTTGAATCAAACCGCCTTGTCCAGTGCCACCGTAGCCGGAACCGTACGTCATGCCCTGAGACTGGCGATCGAACAGAGTCTGAATGTTTGGCGGCAGGAAGCGCGTAATCTTGCTGAGGGAATGCATGTCGCTCTTGCGGCGATTGTGAAAGTAGTAACGCTCGGGACGCACGACGCTCAGGTGATTCTTCGCCCGTGTCATCGCAACGTAAAACAAGCGACGCTCTTCTTCAATTTCTTCAGGACTGCCAGTCGCCATGTCGGACGGGATATTGCCATCGGCCGCGTGTATCACGTAGACCGAATCCCATTCGAGTCCCTTCGCAGAATGGATCGTACTCAGAACCAGATAGTCTTCGTCAAGAAACGGATCGGCGGGAAGCTCCTGCGTGGAACTCGGCGGGTCAAGAGTCATCTCAGCCAGAAACTCCATCCGACTTTGGTATCGAGCGGCGATGGCTTCGAGCTGGATCAAATCATTCAGCCGTGCTTTGACGTTGTCATATTTTGTCTCCAGCAACGGAGCGTAGAACAATCGCGTGGCATGAATATCGGTCGCTACACCGGCATCCGATTCTGCTCGTGCTTCCATGTCGCGGAGCAGACGAATCAGCTTCGGCCAGTCATCGCGGAGTGCAGTCGGCGGCGTCCATGAGTTCCAGGTCTCAAAATGCCCGCCAGCATCTCGCAACGATTCCAGTAGTGACGCGGCTTTCACATGACCGATGCCCGGCAGCAGCACGAGGACTCGAAAACCAGCGACGGAATCCAGCGGATTCTCGGCCAGCCGCAGAAACGACATCAGATCGCGCACGTGAGCTGTTTCCAGAAACCGCAGGCCGCCGTATTTCACGAATGGCACATTTCGACGACCGAGTTCTGCTTCCATCGCCATGCTGTGATGCGACGCACGGAATAACACGCATTGTTGCTTCAGCGGGACTCCTTTTTCTCGCCGATCGAGAATCTGATCAATGACGTAAGTCGTTTGAGCGTCCTCATCGCTGCACGTGACAAGCACCGGCATCGCTCCCTCGCCACGTGATGACCAAAGTTCCTTCGAATGCCGTTCTTCGGCTTCTGCGATCACGCGATTGGTGGCATCCAGAATCTTTTGGGTGCTGCGATAATTTTGTTCGAGAGGTATCAGTACCGTGCCCGGATACTCATTTGGAAAATCCAGAATGTTACGCACTGTCGCGGCGCGGAACGAATAGATCGACTGCGCGTCATCGCCGACCGCTGTGAGACCACGACCATCCGGACAGATGTTCTTCAGAATCTGCGCCTGCAGGATGTTGGTGTCCTGGTATTCATCGACCATGACCTTCTGAAACTGCTGCCGCAGCATTTGTCCGCCGTCCGGGTTTTCAGAAAGCGCATTCCAGAACAGCAGTAAGTCGTCAAAGTCAAGGACTCGTTGTTGTTCTTTCGTTGTTGTGTAGCCGTTAAAGAGTTCACCAAGCCGTTCCTGATGTTCCAGACACCACGGGAAGTATTTCTTGAGCACGATCTCCAGCGACTGCTGAGTGTTCACGCAGCGGCTGTAGATGTCGAGGCATGTGGACTTCAGAGGAAAACGATTTTCTGTTTTCGGCAGGTTCAACTTTGATCGCACGACATTCATCAGGTCTTCGGAATCGCTGCGATCCAGAATCGTGAAGTCCGGATGCAGGCCGATCAGGTTTCCGTAGCGTCGCAACACATTCGTAGCGACCGAATGAAACGTGCCGCCGGCAATGCGTCGAATGGACGATCGCTGACAGATGCTCGGATCTTTCACGGTTGCTGGATCCAGCTGCACCAGAATCTGTTCAACTCGCCGCAGCATCTCTGCTGCCGCGCGACGAGTAAACGTCAGCAACAACAGCCGGGCAGGGTCGGTGCCGGAAACAATTTGCCATGCCACGCGGTTGGCAAGTGTCGTCGTTTTTCCGGTTCCCGCCCCGGCGATAATCAGCAGCGGCGCGTCGCCGTGCATCACGGCGGCCCGCTGCTGCGGGTTGAGTGATTGGAGAAACTCAGGAATTTCGGTCGTGGCAGAATCAGTCATAGCAGACGCAGGATACGCCATCGGATCATTGGGGACAAATCAGCCAGTGTAGCCGTCACGCTGGGTAGCAGTCGCGAACTTCTGCAGGTCCTCCTTGCCGAGGAGGACCTTTGAGCGAAGCTCAAACGAAGGGGAAACATCAGCTCAACGGCGACGTGTGGTCCTTCAATCCACCTGAATCTGGTCGCAGGTCGCAAAGTCACTTCCGGCAGAAAGGACCAACTTTAACAATCATCCGCGACTGCTCTCGAACAACCGCTGGCCAATCCTGTCTTAATTCAGGCCGTGGATCGCACTTACGCTCTTTGATGACGCTGGCTCGTGATCGGTTTCGTGGCATCGATGACCATTGACGAGACGCCGGAGAGTACGAAGACTGCGGTACAGAATGCGAACAGATTATTCCACTGCGACAGGGTTGGAGTTTCACCGAGGATTGCATTGTAGAAAAGCGGGGCCAGTGCCGCGCCGAAGTTGCCGTGCATGTTGGCCCAGCCCATGATCGAAGCCGTGTATTTTCCACCGACGTCCTGCGAATACGCCCACATCGCCGGAACACCCAGATCGCAACTGAATGTTGCGATGCTGAGTCCCGTGACGATCATCCACGGCAGCCAGGGGGAAGTGGGGTCCGGAAGGAACATTAGCCCCAGTGTCAGACACATTCCGTAACCGCAGGCGGCTGTGAATCGTGTGGCGACGATTGGCAGGCGACGGCCCCATTTTAGTCCAAGGCGGCGACCGGCAACGTCGGTCCACCAGCCACCGCACAGCATGCCTGCGATCCCGGCGACTGTAGGAATCGCCGTCATGAATGCCTGTTCCTGCAATGGCACCTGATGGACGTTCCCGAGATATCGCGGCAGCCACGTCACAACAAACAGCCAGCCAATGTTTGTCAGGAACTGTGTCAGCGAGTTTCCCCATAAACTGAGACTGGTCAGTACGGGAATTAACGGAAATCGCTGGCTTGCTTCGGCAGACGCATCTGCCTTCGCCGATCCCTGAATCGCATCGGCAGCGCGCGAACGGCCTGCTTCAATCACGCCGTATGGATTCTCTGCTCCGGATGATTCATCCACTCCGGTTTGCCAATGAGCCGTCTCATTCAGAACAATCGCGGCAACCACCGGACTGTGGCCCGAAATCAAGTCTCGTTCCGCCTCATTGCAGAGAGGATGATCCCGCGGCGTGTTGCGACAGATCCAGGCGAACACGAACGCGACCAGGACTCCCACGAAACCATACGCAATGAGCACCGGTCGCCACCCGCCAGCGAACGCCGCCATTAATGTGCCTGTCAGAAAAGAGGCCAGCACGGCCCCGGATCGACCGCCCATCGCGACGATGGAACTTGCCGCTCCGCGTGACGCGACAGGAAACCAGTGACGAAGCATCCCCGAGCAGACCGGATAGGCACCGGCCTGAGCCGCACCACACAGAAATCTCAGCAACAGCACCAATCCCACCTGAGTTGTCACGCCCAGCAGCCCCGTAAAGAGCGACCATCCCAGGATGTACGTCGTCAGCATGACGCGAGGTCCAAATCGATCGCTCAGCCAGCCGGCTGGAACCTGACACAGAGCATACGACCAGAAAAACGCACTGAGAAACCAACTCATCTGGGTCTGAGTCATCTTCAGATCGACACGCATTGATTCCGCCGCTATGCTGACCGCGTACCGATCAAGGTACAGAAGGCAGGCCATCAGAGTCAGCAGAGCCGCAACGGCGAATCGAACGTAGCCGGGTCGTGTCATTTGGGGATTCCACAGGCTGTCCAGTGACCTCGTTTGCAAACGGAGATCGGGACAAGCCGTTCGCGTGCGATTCTGATCCGACTCTCAACATCCGTCAGCGGGAAACCTCCGCGTTCACGTTGCAGCAGCACGATGTCGGCCTGGCGTCCCGCCTGCAGCATACCAAGCCGGTCCTGAAGACGCATCGCTGTGGCTGGAGCGAATGTCGTCGCACGAATGATGTGTTCGAGCGGCATGCCCAGGTACAGGAACTTGCTCATCGTCGTTGGAAGATCAATCACCGGGCCATGCAGATTGAAGTGATGCAGGTCAGTGCTGATCGTGTCTGGCCAGAAGCCGAACTTCTGGCAGGCGGATTCCGCGACTCTCCATACAAACGCCCCAACGCCGTGTCCGACATCGAACAGAACGCCGCGCTCGCGGGCTTCCAGCATCGCATCGAGCGGCGCGCCGTGGTCGTCGAACCCGTGATCCGGATGCGGATGATAGAGGTGCGTGTAAGTGTCGCCGGGACGCAGGGCCTTCAGCACCGTTGCCGTGGGAATCCTGGAAGCGATGTGGTGGATCATGCACGGGCGACCGGTCAGCTCAGACGCTTCGAACACGCCATGAAAACCGGCCAGTTCATTTTTCTCTTCGAAGTTCGCCAGTCCCGAGGTCAGCCGCACCTTCATCCCGATGATCCGTTCGGGAAAGCGTTTGACGCATTCCACCGCCGACGGAACATGAGCGTGCCGCCCGTCGTTGAGGTCGCCCATATACGGCGGAAACTTTGG